>JAYVBS010000290.1:0-2323 GCA_043750315.1 Chitinophagaceae bacterium | reverse complement strand
CTAATAATGCTCTTACTAATAAAATTTCTTGTTTGATGTTAGAAGATAATCTTTTCCCAAATGGATCTAAAATAGCATCGTAACCTTTATGATGACTTTGAATAAAATCTGTTAATCCCAACTGGTTACTAATTAAGCTCACATCTTCAACAGTAATATCTGGATTACCCATTGTTAAATTCTCATATAAAGTTCCATTGAAGATATCTTGCTGATTTAATAATATACCTGTTAAAGAACGTAAACTTGTTAAATCATAATTAGAAATTGGTACATCATCAATTAAAATAGAGCCATCGTAATTATGATATTCCCCAGTAAGTAATCTTAACAAAGAAGATTTACCTGAGCCAGATACACCATCAATACAAACTAACTGACCAGGTTTAATTTCAAATGAAATATTCTTTAGTGAAAAATCACCATTAGGATATTTAAAGCTTACGTTATTAAGTTTAATTGAAACACCTTT
Organism: Chitinophagaceae bacterium; assembly: GCA_043750315.1. Taxonomy (GTDB): domain Bacteria; phylum Bacteroidota; class Bacteroidia; order Chitinophagales; family Chitinophagaceae; genus CAIVPM01. Next base: position 1,851 of record JAYVBS010000290.1, on the reverse strand, counting down.
ATTGGAATGATTTAAGTTTAGAGATCCATTAAGTTCAGTTTCACTATCAATCAACTTGCTTATTTTTTGTATAGAAGTTAATGCATCATAAACCTTATCGAGATTTGAAATTAATTTTTCTACACTTGAAATAATTAAGAGTATCACAATATCAACAGCTATAAACTGTCCCACATTAATTTGTTGGTTTACTAATAAAATAACACCAACAGTTAACATAGCAGTAGTTACTAAAATTTTAAAAGTAATTAAGCTCCAAAATTGTGTAAGCAATACTTTAAAATGAGATGTTCTAGAATCCAAATACTTACCTATAAGTTCATCAGTTTTTCGAATGTGCAAGTCCGTTTTTTTGCCAAATTTGAAAGATTTAATAACTCTCGACATCTCTTCTAACCAACTAGCAATATCATATTTATAATTACTTGCTGTAATACTTGTTACTAGTCCTTTTTTTGATGTATAGGTTAAAATAATAACAACAATAACTATAAAAAAAAAGCCAAAACCAATGAATATGGGATGATAAAAAGTTAGCAGTACTAAGCCAAAAATAATTTGTATAATAGCAGAAGGAAAATCTAATAATAATTTATCAATTCTTTTTGCTAATGAAGGCACATCGAAAAATCGATTCACTAATTCTGGTAAATAAATGCCATCTAATTTTTCAATATCAAGCTTAGGTAGTTTATCTGCAATTTCTAAAGTATAACGGGTAAATATTTTTTGTTCAACTTTTTCAATAATTTGCATTTGTCTAACTTGAACCAACCCATTACAAAAAACACCTAATACCACAATAAAAATTAGTACAATAATGGAAGTTGAAATTGAGCCAGCCATTACAAAACTAATTATGGTTTGAATGCCTAATGGTAGAATTAATGCTATTAAACCATTTAAAATTGCAAAAAAATAAATACTTGAAATGTCTTTCTTATCAAGCTTTAATACTTTTAATAGTTGTAAAAATGCTTTTAAAAAATTACTTTGGTAGTCTTGTGCCATTAAGTTCTATTGCTAATGTTCGGCGAAAGTAATTTTAAGATTTTTTAACTTCTCTTTATTCTTGTTAATAATTTGCTAAGAGTAATTACCTCAAATTATCATCAGTAAAATGTTGTCTACTTTTTTCTTGAGAAAATTTTTGTTGATTGTAAATTTTAGAATTTCCTTTAGGAATTGAAAGAGAAATCCAGTTTTCATTACATATCATCTTACCAACAAAAACAATTTGTCCAACATGATAACTATAATGACACAATTGCCTGTTAATAGCTTCTGTTAAAGTTTGCCATTGATTTCTGATATAAATAATTTTTTGCAAATCTGTTTCTTGTAAACTATGTAATGCATCAAATAAACATTGCCAACCAGCGTTCCATTTGCTCAACATTTCTTCTTTTGTGTTAATATTATTTTCAAATTCATCATCTCTATTTCGCCAATCTTTTTCTCCATCAGATGTTAAAAAATTAGTCCATCGAGAAAGCATATTTCCATGCATATGTTTTACAATAATTGCAATACTGTTGCTTTCTGTATTGTATTGCCAAATCAGTTTTTCATCATCTAATTGCTCAAAAGTTTTTTCTCCTAAAAGTTTGTAATACTCAAATTGTTTAATAGCACTTTCTAAAAAATTATTTTCCATAATTAATTATTTATAAAAATATTTTGATAGTTGAAGCTTGTATTTGGTTGATTTTGCTGATATACTTCCAATAATTTTAAAACTGCATTTCTGCCATCTTTACCAAGTGATAAAGAAAAATTATTAACATATAAATCTATATGTTTTCGCATCACTTCTTCTTCCATTTCTTGAGCATGTTGTTTTACATAATC
>JAYVBS010000289.1:0-5418 GCA_043750315.1 Chitinophagaceae bacterium | reverse complement strand
GGCCAAATTGCAGATGAGCAAACCGGAATGGCAATTGTTAGAAGAGCTTTAGAAGAACCATTAAGAATTCTTACTGCAAATGCTGGAATTGATGGTTCAATTGTTGTACAAAAAGTTAAGGAAGGTAAAGGCGATTTTGGTTTTAATGCAAGAACTGAAGTTTACGAAAACTTATTTAAGGCTGGTGTTATTGATCCAACTAAAGTAAGTAGAGTAGCTTTAGAAAATGCAGCTTCAATTGCTGGTATGTTATTAACTACAGAGTGTGTAATTGCTGATAAACCAGAACCTAAAGGTGGTGCAATGCCTCCAATGCATGGTGGCGGAATGGGTGATATGGGTTATTAGTCTCATAATGTTTTTTATAAAAAATCCTGAATCAATGATTCAGGATTTTTTTTGGATTCAATTTTTGTATTGGTTAAGTTTATTTTTCATGGAATTCATTTCTTCTTGTAAGTGTTCTATCTTATTTAGCAAGTGAAAAACCACATCAACACTTTCAATATTTAAATTAAACTCTTCTACTAATCGAATAATTTTTTCAATATCATTTATTTTTTCTTGATGAATATAATTTGATTGATCAATAGTGTTGATTTCTATAATTCCAAATTCATTTAAGCTACTAAAAAATGAAAGCTCAACCTTATAACAAGAACAAAGTTGTTCTATTGGGATTAACTTTTCTCTATTCATGAGTTCTTAATTTAGAAAGTTCTGTAAATAATTCTTTTTCTTTTGAAGAAAGATTTATTGGAAGATTTATTTGAAAAGTGATAATCAAATCTCCAAATACTTCATCTTTCTTATAAACTGGAAAACCTTTGCCAGTAAGCTTTACCTTGGTTCCATTTTGTGTTTCAGGCTTTACTTTTAATTTAACTTTACCATCAATAGTATCAGCAGTAATTTCTCCTCCTAAGATTGCAGTGTATAAATCTAAATCAACTGTTGAAAATAAATTATCATCAACTAATTTAAATTTGGTATCGTTTTTAATTTTAAAAGTAATATATAAATCTCCATTAGGTCCACCATTTGCACCTAAACCACCTTTACCTGAAATCTTAATTTTTTGTTCATTTTTTACACCTGCAGGTATCGTTAGTCGTATATTTTTTCCATTAACAATTAATATTTGTTGATGAGTTTTGTAAACATCCTTTAATGATAAATTTAATTCAGCATTAAAATCTTGTCCCTTAAATTTTATATTTCCTCTACCTGACCTTGAACCACCAAAAAGAGACTCAAAAAAATCTGAATAATCGCCTTCATTATAACTTTCACTTTGCGGCCCTCTGCTTCTTTGTTGTTTTGCTTGTTCAAATTGTTCAGAATGTTTCCAATCTTTGCCATAAGAATCATATTTTTTTCTTTTCTCTGGATCACTCAACACTTCATTAGCTTCATTAATTTCTTTAAATTTTCTTTCAGCTTCTTTATCGTTGGGGTTTAAGTCTGGATGATATTTTCTTGCCAATTTTCTATATGCTTTTTTTATATCATCTTCTTTTGCACTTTTATCAATTCCTAATAATTTATAATAATCTATAAATGACATTTATTTTTTAATTTATTCTTTTGCTTAAAGGTAACATTTAATCAAATCTTTAAGGTTCTATTTTAAATGAAAATCTTAACTCACTAACTATTATTTTTGCTTTAAATATCAATTCATGGAAAGAGATCATTTGGTTTTTGGATTAATACAACAAGAATTAGAACGTCAAAGAAGAGGAATAGAATTAATAGCTTCAGAAAACTTTACTTCAATGCAAGTTATGCAAGCTATGGGTAATGTAATGACTAACAAATATGCTGAAGGATATCCTGGAAGAAGATATTATGGAGGCTGTGAAATTGTAGATCAAACAGAGCAACTAGCAATTGATAGATTAAAACAAATATTTAATATAGAATATGCCAATGTGCAACCCCATAGTGGTGCACAAGCAAATGCTGCATCAATGTTAGCAGTTTTACAATCTGGAGATGCTATTTTGGGTTTAGATTTAAGTATGGGTGGGCATTTAACTCATGGAAGTGCTGTAAATTTTAGTGGCAAATTATATCAACCACATTTTTATGGAGTAGTTAAAGAAACTGGTTTGATTGATTATGAAATGTTAGAATCTCAAGCAAGAAAAGTAAAACCAAAACTTATTATTTGTGGTGCAAGTGCTTATAGTAGAGATATTGATTATAAAAGAATAAGAAATGTTGCAAATGAAGTTGGGGCTTTAGTTTTAGCAGATATTGCACATCCTGCTGGATTAATTGCTAAAGGATTGTTGAGTAGCCCTTTTGAATATTGTCATTTTGTTACTTCTACTACGCATAAAACTTTAAGAGGTCCAAGGGGAGGAGTGATTATGATGGGAAAAGATTTTGAAAATCCATTTGGACAAACAGATAATAAAGGCAATGTAAAAATGATGAGCAACTTAATTGATATGGCTGTTTTTCCAGGTACACAAGGTGGTCCATTAGAACATGTAATTGCTGCAAAAGCTATTGCATTTGGAGAAATTTTATCTGATGAGTTTACAGTTTATATGAAACAAGTTCAACAAAATGCACAAGCTATGGCTAAGGAATTTGTTGATTTAGGTTATAATATCATAAGTGGAGGAACAGATAATCATTTAATGTTGATAGATTTAAGAAATAAAAATATAAGTGGAAAAAAAGCTGAACGAGTTTTGGGAGAAGCAGATATTACTGCAAATAAAAATATGGTTCCATTTGATGATAAAAGTGCTTTTATAACCAGTGGAATACGTTTTGGTGTTGCAGCTATTACTACAAGAGGAATGAAAGAAGAACAAATGAAGTTTGTAGTTAATGCAATTGATACAGTTTTAATGAATGCAGATGATGAACACAACATTGCATCTATTAAAACATCAGTAAATGAATTTATGACTCAATTTAAATTATACCCTGAGTGGTAAAATAAAAGTAATAAAAATGATTCAAAGAAAACAAAGTCTATGGCTGTTATTATGTGTTATTGTAGCATCATTGTCTATAAAATTTCCATTTTTTACAGGTAATTTAGTTACATCTGATGGTATAAAAGCGTATGAAGTTTTAGATGCTCAGACCAATTTAGTAATTTTGATTCTAACAATAGTTATAGCTGCGTTTTCATTATTTATCCTTTTTTTATATAATGATAGAAAGCGACAAATGGTATTTTGTTTTTTAAATATCCTTCTTTCTTTTCTACTAATTTTTCTTTATTTCAAACAAACACAGAAATATTTCGATGGAACTTTAAGTATAACTTCCATATTTGTTTTCATTAATCCATTTACTTTAATTTTTGCTTTTATTGGCATTTTTAAAGATGAAAAACTAATAAAAAGTGTCGATAGAATTCGTTAATTCTCCTTTGTATTTTACTTTTTTCAATTAAAATGTGAGTAAGTAAAAATTATTTTCTTGAGTTGTTAACATTTTTCCTTAATTTAGCTATCAGTTTATTAAGTTCCAACCTATGATTTCCAAACATTTAGGCAAAAGTCTAATGTATTAACTTATATTTTTAAGTTGATATTCCAGAAAATGGAAACCGTTACCTTATTTAAGGGATTTTTTAGTAAACAAAGGATTAGTTATTTTATATAGCTATCCAAGACCCTTTTTATGAAAACAACCCTAGCAAAACATATTGTTTGTGCAATGATTCTGTTCTTGGTAGTTTCTTGTTCAAGAAAAGCATCTATTTATTCTGAAAACTTTTCTAAAACAAATTTTATTGAAACTAGTTATACCGGCTTTAATGAGCAGAATATTGCAAATAATAATTTTCTATCTTTTAGTTTCGAAAATAAAATTGGTTCTTATTTTGGCTCAAAATCATTAAGTATAGATAATTATAATGGAAGTTCTGCATCTGCACAAATATCAGTAACAATTTTAGATCCGGCTACAATTACAAAAACCGATGATTTAGTATTCGATAAAATATCATTAAAAAACTTAAAGAATAAATTTGTTAGTTTGAATGATATTGGAGCAAACTATAAAAGAATTGTAGTTCCAAATTTGTATAGCAATGAAGCTAAGGCTCAAGCAAGTTTTAGTGTAGGTGGTGCTAATAATGTTGCTTTAGACGTTAATGTCCCAAAACAAATCGACTTATACCATAAAAATGGAACTGATATTATTTCTGCTATAATAGATACAAAATCGAATTCTAAAAAAAGTGCAGAGATATATAATTACGATTTTTTAATTAATGGAAAAATTTACTTTAATTCATTAACAGTACCAGGTAATTATAGTTCAAAAGATTTTGCAGTTACTGTTCACTATAATTAATTCAATTTTATACTGCCTTCTGCTAATTTTTTAGTTAAACTTCCATTATCTAAATAGATAACTTCTAATTTTCCAGACTTCCAATCTATCGTTTTATTATCATCTAACTTTAAGATTAATTGTCTTTTATTATTTGGCGTATAAACTGCTAAACCTTTTATTAAAGCCAATCTTGTTACAGTCTCTGAGTTTGAAACATAGTTAACAGTAATATCTCCATAAGATGATACATTTCCTTCTCTATTTAAGTTAAATTTTATAAATGCTTCTTTTTCTGGACTAAATTCTAAGCCAATATCAGAAATTTTTATTTCTAATTTTGGGTCACCTTTTCTTATGATAATTGGTAATGTTAATCCAAAAATTGGAACAATTTTTACAGAAATTCCATCTTCGATTTTTGTGGGTTCTTCGCCTAAAGCCTTATTATTGTTTGGAATGCCTCTAAAGTATAAATGTGAACGATATTCACCATCTTCTAATGAGTTACTTTTAATTAATTGAATTTTTACAGATTGTGCTTCATTTGGTGCTAGAGTTACACTTCTTGGAAAAAATCTTAAATAATCACTTGCAATTTTTAAAGCAGAATCTGGTTGTGTAATTTGTTCAAATTTGCCATCAGGGTTCATTTTAATTTGAATAAATGAAATTACATAAGATGCTGAATCTGTTCCTGTGTTAGCCAAGTTTAATTCTTCTGTTCTTCTTGTACCATCGAAAACAACTCTTTTGGGTGTAATTAACAAATTTCCCTGTGCATTTATCTCTTGAGCAAATAAGCTGCAAATGCAAAAAAAACTAATTAAAGTAAAGAATTTAATGGTTGCTTTTGAAAGATTATTTTTTAGAGTCATATGCTATAATAAACGAAAATATTTTCTTTATATTATAGTTACAATACAAAAAAAGTGCTGAAATTATTCAGCACTTTAAATCAATTTTAAAAGAGTATACTAGTTATAATTAACTGTTACATTGAAAGCAGTACCAGTTGTATATGCACCTGCAGCTTGAGCAGCAGCAATTGTTAAAGTAGCACCAACAGTAAAAACTTGTGAACCAGCAGTTAAAGCAGGTGAG
>JAYVBS010000288.1:0-2326 GCA_043750315.1 Chitinophagaceae bacterium | reverse complement strand
GTAGTTTTGTTTCAACAAGAATGTTTAATAGAAAAGCAGATATGCTTTTAAGAGCTTCAAAATCTTTTAAAGTTTCAGATAAAATAAACTTGAGTACTGGAACACTTGCAATTTATCATTTAGGTAATGATTCCTATACTGATAATGCAGGAAAAGTGAATAGCATAGTAAATTCTGAAGGATTAACTTTAAACTTAAACGTTTCTTTAAATTGGAAAATTAGCAATAACATTAGTTTTAATATTATTACTGGTGCTCCAGCAGTTGTTAGAAAATCAAGACCAGATGGGCTTACAAGAAGTTTTGTAGTTGTTCCAGAGTTAGTAATAAATCTTTAAAATAAAGAAACCCCACATAAGTGAGGTTTCAATAATAGAAAATTCTTTAATATTAGAATCCTTTCTTAGCAACTCCATCAGCAATTGCTTGCATGGCTTTAGCCTCGCTCATAATTGCAGCCATTTTATTTCCTTTTCCATCGTTGCCTCCAGCCATATAACCACCTCTTGAAGTTTTGGTAATAACAGCATCTTGCATTGGAACATTTTTTTCCTTAGTTTTTAAGCAGTAAGCTTTAATCATTTTACTTGTATCCATTTTATTTAATTTAAGTTAGTAATTTAATAGTTCACTGTAAATATATATGAGTCTATTATTAGTTTGTCTTAAAAATTATTAACATTCTTACATCTAACTAGTTTGATTTTCAGAGGTTATGCACTTATTGTGTAATTAAGGATTTTCCATTTATTAATACAGTGAATAAAATTTAGAAAATAAATTATCCCAAATGTATTCATTTTTTTTCTTGTCTATTTTATTTTTGAATTAGAAAAATAATTTTTCTTAAAAGGACTTGCCATTAATTTTTTAAAGTTTTCATCTTCTTCGTTAGGGTAATATTTATCCAATCCATAAATAATATTATCTGGTGCAAGTTTCAAAAATGTTCCTAAGAATCTATCCCAAATAGAAAGAACAGCACCATAATTACTATCTGTATATGGTTGTTTAAAGTGATGATGAACTTTATGCATGTTTGGAGAGACTAAAAAATAGCTCAATGCTTTATCAATACTTACTGGCAAGCTAATATTTGCATGAGTAAAAGCAGTTGCAAAAATGAGAATAGTTTGATAAATCATAACAGCATACATGGGTGCCCCAGCAACAAAAATGCCCATGAAAAAAAACAGTCCTCGTAAAACACTTTCAACAGGATGATGCCTTAAACCCGTTGTTACATCCACATTATTATCTGCATGATGCACTACATGAAATCGCCATAAAAAAGGAATTTTATGTTCTGTAAAATGTACTAACCAACCAACAAAAAAATCTAATACAAAGAATGTAATTATTATAGTTACAAGAGTTCCAGCATTGAAAATTGCAACTAAACCAAATTCATGTGCAACACACCAATCACTAATCTTAATAATAATCAATGCCAAAAAAGTATGAATAATGAGATGAATGATGGTGAATCCAAAATTCACTGCAGCATGTTTAACTTTATTTTTTTTATATTTTAGTTGAATTAATGGAATGGAGCCTTCAATAATCCAAAATAATAACAATCCTCCAACAAGAAAAGATAATCTTTCTATAGGTCTTTGATCAAGAGTACTAAAATATGTAATTAGATTCTCTAACATAATGTAAGTTTTATGAAATTAAAAGTTAATCAAAAATAAAATTTTCAGGGAAGATATTAATGAAATATAATTAAACAATCATTAAACTTATTGCTGTTGTGTTGAATGATATATTTTTACTGCTGCTTAAATTGAATACTTAATGAAACTATTTTTATCAATATGTTTTGGCCTTTTATTTATTTTAACTACACCAATAATTTCTTTTAGTCAGCCTATTGGATTATTTTCTACTGGAAGTACAGGAACTGGGGCAAATATTGATGTGAATTATCAAAGATGTGAATGGACTGCTGATCCTGATGATGCCACAAAAACCTTAACGGGAAAAATTACCACTTATTTATCTACAGTTAGCTCAAATGTTTCAACAATAAATTTTGATTTTAATAAAACATCTTTTAATAATGCGTTTCTAAATATTTCTTATCATGGAATTATTTGTTTATTTAATTTTCCATCAAGTGGAAATACAAATATCTTAAATATAACATTACCAACAACAATAATAAACAATGGCACTTTTGATTCTATAACAATTAACTATCAAGGCATACCACCTGCTTCAAATGGAAGTGCAGTTGGATATCAAAGAAAAATAGATGGTGCTGCCAATAATTATATTTATACTTTATCTGAGTCTTTTGAAGATAAAGATTGGTGGCCTT
>JAYVBS010000287.1:0-12456 GCA_043750315.1 Chitinophagaceae bacterium | reverse complement strand
GTGAATATGTCCAATCATACCAACATGAAAGCCTAATTTAGAGTCGTAGGCACTACTATTACTGTTATTAATATTGTAGCTGTTTAAGCCTGCTTTAAACCCAATATTTGCATGTTGTGCAAATGAAGATCCTGTCATTAAAATGGTAGCCAATGCTACTGTAAAATAAAATTTCATAATTTTTTGTTTTAAAATAATTACAGATATTACTCTTTGTTGTTTAATTTTTTTAACGCAGAGCATTAATTATTTATTTAGCAAAGTTGTAGTTTGTAATGATTTTTCTTTTACACATCAATATATTTTAGTTGTATAATTCACACTTTTTTTTGTAACTATAAATTAATTTTTCTTTCGTAAATCTTTTTTTCTTTGCAGTTCTTTTTCTTTCTCTATAGCTTTTTCCTTTTGTTGTTCTTTCATTAGTTCAATAGCTTTTTCTTTTTTTCTTTTTTGTTTGTTAATATAACCTCTTAATAAAAAATTATTACCCACTGCATCCATATTTTGTTTAAATCCTCCTGCACCTTCTTTAATATTTACAATAGATTGATCTAAATTTTTTGCCAAAGTTGGATCCATAAAAAGTTTACCCATTGCACCTTTACCTGCACGCATATTACTCATAATGGCAGTAAAATCGTCTGTAACCTGAGAAATATTAACTAAAGATGTTTTTAGTTTTTCCATAATATCGTCAAGACTTGCAGGGATAACTGTGGCTATAAAATCATTGTCTTCAATTTGCTTTGTAGCAGATGTACCCGGTAGTAGTAAAACTAATTTGCTACCCATTAATCCATCAGAGCCAATGGTTGCTCTTGAATCTTTTTTAATAAATTTTTTTGCTTTATCCACAATCATTAAATCTATACGAACTGCAGTATCAGCAATCATTTCAATATTGTCAATAACGCCAATATTAATTCCTGCAAAACGAACATTGTTGCCAATTTCTAATCCACTAATATCTTTAAAAACACCACTAATTTGAAACGTATTACTAAATAGTTGTTGTTTACGACCTATAAAATAAATACCTACAATAAACAAGGCTAATCCAACTGTAACTAGAATTCCAAGTTTTATTTTATTATTTATATTTTTTTGCATTTTGTATTTTTTTTAATTTTTTTATTCGAAATAAGATTTAACCCAAGTTTCTTTTGAGTTGATTAAATCTTCAAAAGTTCCTTCAGCAGCACATTTTCCTTCGTGCAGAATAAGAATTCTATCTGCAACAATTTTAGCACAAGCAATATCATGAGTGATGATTATGGAAGCGGTACGATGCTTTTTTTGAACATTCATTATTAAGTTGCTTATTTCTTTTGATGTGATAGGATCTAAGCCTGTAGTGGGTTCATCGTATAACATAATTTCTGGTTTTAATATTAATGATCGGGCTAAACCAATTCGTTTACGCATACCACCAGAAAGTTCATTTGGCATTTTATCTATAGCCTCAATTAAACCCACATCTTCTAATGCTTCTTTTACTAAAGCATCAACATCAGATTCCTTAAGTGATTTATTATTTCGAAATGGAAATTCTAAATTTTCTCTTACTGTCATTGAATCGTACAATGCTGCACTTTGAAAAAGAAATCCTATTTTTTTTCTTAACTCATTTAATTCAGCACTTTTAAGTTCATCAATTTTTTTATTCAACACTAGAAGATTTCCTTCATCAGGCTCTATTAATCCAATAATGCATTTTATTAAAACAGATTTTCCACTACCAGATTTACCTAAAATAACAAGGTTTTCACTGCTTGATAAACTTAGGTTTACATCATCTAATACTTTTTTATTTCCAAATGATTTTTTAAGATGTTTTATTTCTATAACATTTTTTGATGGTGTATCCTGAGCTTTTTGTTGAGGCAATGTTGCAATATTTTTTGTTTTTGTTTCCATTACATCTATTAAGTAATTAAGCTGGTAAATTGTACTGCAATCATATCTATTATAAAAATTAATAATGATGCTGTTACCACTGCAGCATTTGCTGAAAGGCCAACCCCTTCTGTACCCTTATTAGAATTGTAACCTTTATAACAACCTATCAATCCAATTGCAAAACCAAAAAAGAATGTTTTAATAAATGCTGGTATAACATCAATAAAATCTAGTGAACTAATGACTTGTGAAAAAAACAAATTAAGGTTTACAGAGCCCTTAATATTTACTGCAGCATAAGCACCAAAAATTCCTATAGCATCAGAAAAAATAACTAAAACAGGAATCATTAACGTGGTAGCTAAAACCCTTGTAACTACTATATATTTAAAAGGATTTATGCCAGAAACTTCCATGGCATCTATTTGTTCAGTTACCTTCATTGAAGCTAATTCTGCCCCCATTGAAGAACCAATTTTACCTGCACAAATTAATGCTGTAATCACTGGGCCAATTTCTCGAATGATAGATACAGCAACCATTCCAGGTAACCAAGACACTGCACCAAACTCTGCAAGTGTAGGCCTGAATTGAATAATTAATACCATGCCCATAATAAAGCCAGTTAAACCCACTAAGGGTAAGGATTTATTGCCAACAATGTAACATTGTTTAAGAAGTTCTTTAAACTCATAAGGGGGTTTAAATACTTCTTTAAAAAAGCGAAATGCAAATTTTGTAATAGCACCAACTTCATCAAAATAGCTGTTAAAACTTTCTATAATTGAACTCGTTTTTTGCTTTATAACAACCCTACTTTTATTAAATATTTCATTCATATGAATATTATTAAATAGAATACCTTCTTAAAGTCCATGCTATTGTTTCGTGTTGTTGAATTAAAGAAGTGAGCAAATCTGCAGTACCAACATCATTGTATTTTTTTGTACAATCTTCAATACATTTTCTGGTTTCTACAACAATGGATTCATGATCATTCAAAAGTTCAATAATCATTTCTTTTGAAGTAGGGTACTTGTTAGGATGTTCTTTTATTATAGATAGCTTTTCAAATTCATTCATAGTACCAATAGTTTTGCTTCCTAGTTTGCTTATTCGTTCTGCTACTTCATCAATAGATTCTTCTAATTGCTTATAATGATTTTCAAAAAGTTTATGCAATTCCATAAAGCTTTCACCACATACATTCCAATGAAATTTTCTTGTTTTAGTATATACTGTTACAGCGTTTGCTAATACTTTTGAAAGAATGTCTACAACACCTTTTAATTCTTTTTGAGATAATCCAATTTTTGGTTTCATGTTATTTTTTTTAAATTTTAATTACTGATTTTTTTTTAAATTTTATTCTGAAAATGTCAATCTTTGGCATCGTATCGCCTAATAAAAATCCCCAGGGTTTTAATGAATCTATATTATCAAAAATTACTTTAATAATTGCTGTAAGTGGTATAGATAAAAACATACCAGAAATGCCCCATAATGCACCAAACAAGAACACTACAATTATTGATACTAATGCATTTATTTTAACTTTAGAAGCAACAATTTTTGGAACAATATAATTGTTATCGAACAATTGAATTAAGTAATAAGCAATGGTTACATAAACAGCATACCAAGCAGAATCTTTAGTAACTAAAGCAATCATTATAGGTAAAGCCACTGCAACAAGACCTCCTAAATAAGGAATGATATTTAAAATTGCACCGATAATGCCTATTACAATAGCATATTTGATATCTAAAAGTAATAAAGCAGCAGAATTAAGTATAGCCATTAAAAGAAATTCTATTATTAAACCAACAAGATAATTTTGAGTTAATTTTTTAGTAGATATTAAAACCAAATTCACTTCAGCATGATTATTTTTTCCAAAAACTTTACGAATAAAATCGAGTAAAAGTGGTTGATAAAATAAAATCATAAAAACATAAACAGGAATTAAGATCATTATTAAGACTGTATTACCTACAGTATTAATGGTATTTCCAATAAAAGTTCTACTGCTGTTTAACATGTCTGCTTTAAAATCTGCAATAAATAAATTTAATTTAGTAGTACTTATATTAAAATGTGTAGAACACCATAATACTGTTTGATTTAGAATTTCATAAAATCTGTCGAATAGTTTTGGAAAAGATTCAGTAAAAGAACTTAGCCGAGATGATAAAAGCACTATTGCAAATAAAACTACTATGCCCACTAATACTAATGAAAATGTAATTGCCAACACTCTATTAATTTTTTTCCTAACAAAAAAATCTACCATTGGTACAAGCAAAATAGCAATCATAATAGCGTATATAATGGGTACTATTATATCTTGCAAAATATAAAGCATAGTTATTAAGGTAAAAAAACCAATAATAATTAGTGAGGCTCTTGCATAAAAAGGAATTTTATACATAAATGTTTATTTACAAAAGATGTAACAAATTAAATTTTAGATACATTATTTGTAATACACAAAGTTTGAAATATTATTAAACCTCATTGTTACAAGCAAACACAATTTGTTTACATGTTTTACATATTTATTAAAAAAAGTTGGGAAAGAGTTTGAGTTTGGACAACTCATATTTAACTCTTAATAAAGTAGATGTACAAAAATGGATTAAATATTAAAGTGACCCCGCAGGGACTCGAACCCTGGACCTACTGATTAAGAGTCAGTAGCTCTACCAACTGAGCTACAGGGTCTGAAAAAATATTTACCAAGAGCTTCTATTACCTGCAGATTTTTTTAGTGCAAAAGTTCTTACTACATTAAAGCCAAATCTAATATCTCCTGCACCCCAATCTCCTGTTGTGTTAGTAATAAATGTTCTTTCTGTCATGCCTGTAGAGTTGGTACAATGTAATTGAAATACATGACCACCAGTTTCAATATCAAAGCCTAAAGAAAGAGAATTTGTTGTGCCAGATAAATTATTAAACTGATGAAAATATTCAACATTTAAAGCCAGTCTTTTCGAAAGTTTTGTTCTACCAGCAAAACCAAAAGAAAATAGATTATTATCATCTGTTTTTAGTGGTACTAAATTAATATGTACAAACGAAGGCATTAGTTGTAACGATACATTATCACTAAACTTTCGAGCAATAATTAATTGATGAGCAAAGGAATTTCTATTTGTAAAACTAATGTCTTCAATTGTTTTTAAAGTATAATGCATGGCACTAAAAATATAACTCATACTGATTGGCATATTTACTTTACCTGTTGATTGTTTCAAAAATTTATATTTTAAATAAGTGTCAAACTCTTTGTCTACACTACTTCTACCAATACCTATATTTATGTTTGAGCTTAATCCATAATCAAAGCCAAAACGAACAGTGGCATTATCTAAGCCAAATAAATTATATCCACCAGAATTTAAGTAACCAAAACGGTGAGAGATTCTAAAATCTAAATTATTTTTTCCTACCATTTCTGTGGTATGACTATTTACTACTCGTATACTTTTAAAAGTTGCTAATGTATAATCAATGTTTTGTTGATTTAGATTATTGGCATCAGCTTCTATATCTGCAAAAAGATCTTGAGTTTTTGTAATATCTTTTTGTTGTGCAATACTAAATGTTGTATTTCCAATAACTATTATTAAAATAGTAAGTTGTTTAAACTTTTTAATCATGAATTTTTTTTTGAAAGATGAATTAATCGAAACTGCAATTCACAGAAGTTTCAATTTCATTAGCAATTTTATCGCCAATATATTTCCCTGTTATGCCGAAATCTTTTACTTTAATATTAAATTTTGTTTGTGCAGATACTTTGCCATTGTTAACTACCAAAGTTGCCGCTATAGTAATTTTTTTTGTTATACCATGTATGGTTAAATTGCCTTCTACCATTACTTTATAGCTACCCTCATTACTTAAATTAATTTCATTAATATTGTTAACTACACCTTTAAAATCTGCTTTAGAAAACTTAGAGCTTTCCATATAATTTTCATTAAAATGTTCTTGCATAAGAGCATTATCGAATTTGAAACCTTTAATCAATAATAAAAAAACAATTTGACCAGAGCTGCCACTAAGCTTACAAGTTACTTGTTTATTAAAAGCTTCAATTTTTTCTAATGGGGTGCTAGAAAAAAAACTAATAGTGCCACTTTTAGTACTATAAATAGTTTCTTGTGTAAAACCTTGTTTTTGTAAACAAATTAATAGAAGAAAGAAAATAATTTTTTTCATGAATATGTTTTTAATTATTTAAAGCACCAGCTTTTATCCAGTTTGAAATTTTTGCAATATCGCAATCAGAAATTTTAGGAAGATTTTTTGGCATTCTACCAGATTTTACATTGGTTAATAAAATGCCACCTGTGCTATTGGTTGGGGATACCCAATTTCTAAGATTGGTATAGCCTTCTAAATTTACACTGCCACCAATTGTTGGGGCATTTGCTGATGAATGACATTGGTAACAATTATTGGTTATTATTGGTAAAATGGTTGTTGCAAATTTTGCATTTGTAGAATCGCACCCAAATAAAACTTCTTTTTTATTATTTACACAACTACTAGTTGTTAGCATAATGCTAATACTTAGTAATGCAATTGCTGCAACAATATTTTTTCTCATCATAATTTAAAATTTATACACTAAGATAGTGGTTAAACTATTTTCTAACTTATTTTATTAAAAAGTTTTGCAAACTTTTTCATTTAAATTTTCCCATCAATCAATCAAAATATATTTCAATACAATACTTAACATTGCAACTTAATTATTTTATGAAGGTAATTTGTTTAATTATAGTTTATTTTATTTTCAATAATATTTCTGCACAAAAAGTAATTAACGACACAGTACATCTTGAAGTTGTTAATTTAAATGATGTAATCGTTTATGCTAATAAGTTTCCAGAAAAAAGTAAAAGAATGGCACAAACAGTTACTGTAATAAACAATAGAAATTTATTAAATAATCAACCCAATACTGCCGATGTTTTAATAAATAGTGGGAATATTTTTGTTCAAAAAAGTCAACAAGGTGGTGGAAGCCCTGTTATTCGTGGGTTTGAAGCTAGTAGGGTTTTATTAATGGTTGATGGGGTACGATTGAACAATGCAATTTATAGAGCTGGTCATTTGCAAAATATTATTTCTATAGATAATATAAGTTTAGAAAGAATAGAAATACTTTATGGACCTTCATCTTCTATTTATGGAAGTGATGCTTTGGGTGGAGTAATAAATTTGTTTACTAAAAATCCTACATTATCTACTACACCAAAAAACAATGTTGCAACTAACGCAATGATGCGTTTTGCAAGTGCAAGTAATGAAATAAAAACACATGTTGATTTTAATATTGGAGGGAAGAAATGGGCTTCACTAAGTTCAATTACTTTTGCCAAATTTGGAGATTTAATTCAAGGAAATAATCGTTCAATTGCATATCCTGATTTTGGTAAAAAATATTTTTATGTAGATAGAGTTAATGGAACTGATAGTGCTTTAATGAATCCGAATCCTAACAAACAAATCGCCAGTGGTTATCATCAATTTGATTTGATTCAAAAATTTTTATTTCAACCCAAACAAAATGTTCAACACCTGTTAAACATTCAAATTTCAAATACTGGTAATATACCCCGATACGATCGTTTAACTGAAACTTTAAATAATATTCCAGTGTATGCAGATTGGAATTATGGTCCTCAAAAAAGAAATTTATTTTCTTATCAATTTTCTAAAAACAATAGCAACAATTTTTTTCGAGAAGTTAGAATTAATGCCAATTTTCAAAACACAGAAGAAAGCAGAATTACACGAAGATTTAAAAATAATAATAGAGATTCAAGAATTGAAAAAGTAGATGTTTTTGGTTTTAGTATAGATGCCAAACATTATTTTTTAAAAAACGAAATTCAATTTGGTTTAGAATCATATTATAATGTTGTAAAAAGTTTAGCTTTTAGAAAAAATATTGCAACTGGTATTCAAAGTAAAATTTCAACTCGTTATTCCGATGGTGCTACTAATATGTCTTACTCTGGTATCTATCTTCAACACACCTATAAGATTACTGATAATTTAACTTTGAATGATGGAATCAGATTAAACTTAGTTACCTTAAATGCTAACTTTATTGATACTGCTATTCTGCATTTGCCTTTTACAAATGCTTCTCAGAAAAACATTGCTTTAACTGGAAACATTGGATTGGTATATGTTTCAAAAAATAATATTCGTTTAACAACTATGTTATGTACAGGTTTTAGGAGTCCGAATGTAGATGATTTAACTAAAGTTTTTGATACTAAAACTGGTTTTGTAGTTGTACCTAATAAAGAAATTAGACCAGAAAGAACTTATAATGCATAAATTAATTTTCGACAATCTTTTTCAAAATTTAGTTATGGTTTTTCTGTTTTTTACACCAAATTTATTAATGCTATTGTTGTGGATAAATTTTTATTCAATGGTCAATCAACTATAAATTATCAAGGCGTTGCAAGCGATGTGTTTGCACCACAAAATAATGCACACGCAAATTTGTTTGGCTTTAATGTAAATGCAACATGTAAAATAACTTCAACCATAAAAGCAGATGCAACTTATACATATACTTATGGTAGATATACAAATAAAGACCTTACCATTCCTTTAGACCATATTCCCCCAACATTTGGAAACGTTACTATTCAACACCAATCTAAAAATTTATACTTGCAATTAAATACTTTGTTTAATGGGTGGAAAAAAATTGAAGACTATAATTTAAATGGAGAAGATAATGAGCAATATGCAACAAAAGATGGTATGCCAAAATGGATGACTTTCAATTTTCAATCAGCCATTGATTTAAATAAAAATGTAAACCTAAGTGTAAGCATTGAAAATATTTTCGACAAAAATTATAGATATTTTGCTAGTGGAATTTCTGCAGCAGGAAGAAATGTTGTGGTGACATTAAAAACACAATTGTAATTTTAATTGCACAATAAAAAAAGCAGCTCCTCTGGAACTGCTTTTTTAAAATAATACTTTTATAAATTATGCTTTCTTTTTAGCTAATTGACTTTTTAAGTTAGCAGCTTTATTTTTATGAATAATACCACGTTTAGCTAATTTGTCAATCATAGAAACCACAGAGGGTAATTTAGTTTCGTATTCACTAACTACTTCCAAAGTTTTTAAATCTCTAATAGCATTACGTGTTGTTTTGCCATGATAACGATTTCTATCTCTACGTTTAGCAGCTTGACGTGTATCTTTTTTTGTTGCCTTATGATTTGCCATCTCTATTTTTTATTTTCGGACGGCAAAAGTAAGGAGTTGAATTGTATATTTACCAAAAAAGTTTATCTTTTTTAATATTAAAGTTGCATTTGATCTGTTTGTTGTTTTATTTATAACCTAAAAAGCTTAAAAATATCCATTTAAACAAACGATATTTGCACACAATTTTAAGCAGAAACGTATTTGTTAATGAAAGATTTTTCCTACATCACCAATCAACATCCCAGCTACATAGAAAATTTGTATCATGATTTTCAAAATAATCCAGAAAGTATTGATGTGGATTTTAGAAAATTCTTTGAAGGATTTGACTTCGCTGTATCCAATTTCTCTAAAAATGGAGCTAGTGGTGTTGTTTTAGCAACACCAATTATTGGAGATTTTGATTTAAGTAAAGAAATTGCTGTTTATAGATTGATTTTAGGCTATAGAAATAAGGGTCATTTAATTGCAAAAACCAATCCTATTCGTGAAAGAAAAGATCGTGGAGCAAATTTACATTTATCTTTTTTTGGGTTAACTGATACAGATTTAAATACTGACTTTTATTCTGGCAACTTCTTAAACCTAGGTAAAACTAGTTTGCAAAATATTTTGCAGCATTTACAAAAAATATATACAAATCATATTGGTGCAGAATATAAATATATTAACGATCAAGATAAAATAGATTGGTTGGTTAATGAATTAGAGGTTAAAAGCCTACAACCTTTATCCATCAATAAAAGAAAAAGAATTTTAGAAAAACTAAATCAGGGTGTTATTTTCGAAAAATTTCTTCATACCAAATACATTGGTCAAAAAAGGTTTTCATTAGAAGGAGGTGAAACTACCATTGCAGCTTTAGATGCAATTATTAATACTGCAGCAAATAATGAAGTTGAAGAAGTTGTAATTGGTATGGCTCATAGAGGAAGGTTAAATATTTTAGCCAACATTATGGGTAAAACCTATGAACAAATTTTTAGTGAGTTCGAAGGCACTGCTAAGTTAGATCAAACCATGGGCAGTGGAGATGTAAAATATCATATGGGTTTTGGTAGTGATGTAATTACAATGGATGGAAAATCTATTCATCTAAAATTAATGCCAAACCCATCACACTTAGAAGCTGTAGACCCTGTTGTTCTTGGTTTTGCACGTAGTAAAGCAGATGTTTTATATCATTCGAATTACGATAAAATTCTTCCCATATTAATTCATGGCGATGCTTCAGTTGCAGGACAAGGAATTGTTTATGAAGTGTTACAAATGTGTAAATTAAATGGTTACTACACTGGTGGAACAATTCATTTTGTTATCAATAATCAAATCGGATTTACAACAGATTTTGATGATGCTAGAAGTTCAAATTATTGTACTTCAATTGCAGCAATGGTTCAAGCACCAGTTTTACATGTTAATGGTGATGATGCAGAAGCTGTAGTAAAATGTGTAGAAATTGCAACACTATATAGACAAGAATTTAATAGTGATATTTTTATAGATATGGTTTGTTATAGAAAACATGGACATAATGAAGGCGATGATCCTAAATATACACAACCTCAATTGTATGCTTTAATAGATAAACATCCTAACCCAAGAGAAGTTTATACTAATTATTTAATAGAAAATGGTGAATCAGATGCTAGTGAGTTAGCTAAGCAAATGGAAAAGAAATTTTGGAAGGATATGCAAGAAAGGCTCGATGATGTTAAACAACAACCTTTACCTTATAAATATCAAGTACCTGAATTGGCTTGGAAGAGTTTGAGAAAAGCAACAGCTGCAGATTTTGAAGCTTCTCCTGATACTAAAATTCCTGAAGAAGAAGTAAGAAGATTGATTGATGGCTTAATGAAGTGGCCAGAAAACTTTACACCATTAAAAAAAGTTGAGAAATTACTTCAAGAAAAAGTTAAGTTACTTCAAACAGAAAATAAAATTGATTGGGCAACTGGTGAGCTTTTAGCTTATTCTAGTTTATTAATTGAAAACAAAATTGTAAGAATGAGTGGTCAGGATGTTAGTAGAGGAACATTCAGTCATCGTCATGCAGTTTTAAGAAACGAAGTAAATGATGAATTCTATAATCGTTTAAATCATTTTCAAAATAATCAAGAAAAATTCCACATTTATAATTCTTTATTAAGTGAGTATGGTGTGATGGGTTTTGAATATGGATATGCAATGGCAAACCCTGATGCTTTGGTAATTTGGGAAGCTCAATTTGGAGATTTTTGTAATGGTGCTCAAACCATCATCGATCAATTCATTTCTTCGGGTGAAGAAAAATGGAATAGAATGAATGGAGTAACCATGTTATTGCCTCATGGTTACGAAGGTCAAGGACCAGAACACAGCAGTGCAAGA
The DNA here is from genome assembly GCA_043750315.1 of Chitinophagaceae bacterium. Lineage (GTDB taxonomy): Bacteria > Bacteroidota > Bacteroidia > Chitinophagales > Chitinophagaceae > CAIVPM01. The sequence goes on along the minus strand of JAYVBS010000287.1, from coordinate 912 downwards.
ATGGAAAGGTTTTTGCAAATGTGTTCAGAGTTAAATATGGTAATTGCAAACGTTACAACTTCTGCTAATTTGTTTCATATTTTACGTAGACAATTAGCTTGGCAATTTAGAAAACCATTAATAATTTTTTCTCCAAAAGCCAATTTAAGATTCCCTGGAACATACAGTAATATTTCAGAATTTTCTAATGAAAACTTTAAAGAAATTATTGATGATGTTTTTGTAAATGATGTTACACAAATTACAAAAGTTTTATTTTGTTCTGGAAAAATATATTTTGATTTGGCAGAAAAACAATCTAAAGAAAATGTTCAGAATACTGCCATAATAAGGCTAGAACAATTATATCCTTTACCTCAAAAACAATTAGATGCTTTGCATAAAAAATATAACAAATCTGTTTGGTTTTGGGTACAAGAAGAACCTTTAAATATGGGTGCAGCATCATTTTTAAAAATGAATATCAAAGGTATTAATTTTGGCATAATCAGCCGTAATGCAAGTGCTTCAACAGCTACAGGATATTTAAAAGTGCATAAAGTAGAACAAGAGGAAATAATTAAAATGGCATTTGATATTTAAATAATAGTATAAAAGAATTTTTATGATCGATATTATTGTACCAACAGTTGGGGAGTCAATTAGTGAAGTAACTTTATTAAAGTGGACTAAACAAACTGGTGATTATGTTGAGAGAGATGAGGTAATTGCAGAACTTGAAAGTGAAAAAGCCACTTTTGAAGTAAATGCAGAAAAAGCTGGTGTGTTAAAAACTTTGGCAAATACTGGCGATACTATTTTAATTGGAAGTGTTTTGGCACAAATTGATGAAACTGCTGTTAAGCCAGCTAAGTCAGAAAAGTCAGTGAAGTCTGAAAGTCCAGAAAAAGAAAAGAAAATTGAAACACCAAC
>JAYVBS010000286.1:0-5430 GCA_043750315.1 Chitinophagaceae bacterium | reverse complement strand
TGACTTGCAATAATTAGTTTTCGTGCATCTTGAGAAATTACTGAACTAAACAACATAAAAGGAATGATGGCTTTTTTTTCTGGCTCGATATAATCTTTTAATTGTTTATCTAAAATACCTTCAGTATTATCGTTTAATTGTTTTTCAAAAGCATAGCCTCTATCTTTTGTATATTTTAAATCATTGTAAATAAACTTTTGTACTGGTCCAATAATATCACGAGTAATAAACGATGAGAATAATGGGTTTAATAAATCGTTCGAAACATTTTCAATGTACTTTTTATCGTTAATATTAATTTGTTCGTTGTTTTGTTTTTTTAAAAACAATTCTCTATAATATGTTGCTCCAAGCATCCCACCAGAAGCTCCAGTAATGAACAATGTTTTATTCATTAGCTGGCCTTGTAACATACTATCTAAACTGGCTAAAACATGCATGGTAAAAGTTGTGCTTCGTAAGCCTCCACCACTTGTGTTAATGACATACATAATTGGCAAACTATCTTTTTGTTTTGCCTTCCAATTATTTAAAATATTTGCATAGTAAGCTTTATCGTTCTCTATATTTTTATTGGATGATAATTCTTCAATGGCTGCTCTATTGTATTGTGGTCTGCTTTTTTCATTATTATAAACTAAACCATAAGCTCGGTTTCGTGGATCAATAATGTTTTTACTAAATAAAAAATTTATACCTAAATAAATAAAAGCAAGAATAACTAAGGTCCAACTTTTTAAAAAAATAGTTATTGCTCCAATAACTGCAATTACAACTGAAAAGAAAATTAATACACTAGATGCGGCGGGTATTTGAAAAAGTTTATCATCTGAAATAAATCCAATAAAAACTAAAAATATAAATGAAACCAAAATTGCTAAAACTGCAGAAATATGATGATGGCTTAAAACTTTTCTTAAAAACTCTTCATTATAATGTTGAATATTTCTAGGCTTACGCGCTTTAAACCTTGTTGACAAAAACCATTTTACTTTTAATAAAGGATTTAAAAAAGCTTCTTCCTTTTTTTTATTTGCTTTTAAATATTTTTCATTAGCCGATTTAATTTGATTGCCTAAGTTGTAATGAATAGTTTGATTAGCAGTAAAAAAATAACCCAATGCCAATATAAAACATAAAACTAAGCCCCCTAAAAAAGTCAATGTAAGAATAATAAGTTCGAAGGTGCTTAACAACTCTTGATTTTTTTGGAAAATTATGCTTTCAACAATATAATAAATAACAAGAAATATGGGTAGTAATGCATTATTTAAACAATACTTTAAAAAAGGATTTGAATTGGTTACTAAAAAGCTAATTAAATTACCATGCAGAATAAATGTAGTAATATTCCAACTCATAAAAAAAACACCAAAAGCAAAACCAACTATTGCTGTACTAAAAATAGTAACGTGATTAAAATATTCTGGAGCTAGAAATAAAGTATCGGCACCAAAATTTTTTAAGAACCCTCCTCCAATAGTTGCGAATAGAATGTACCAGATGATTAAGATGTATTGATATTTTCTAAAATGCAATACAAACAATTGTACTAGCAAAGAATACCATAAAATATCAATTAACTTACGCATTTAATTTTTCTTTATTTTTTCAGAAATATCATTCAACATATCAATTTGTATTTGTTGTATTTCCAATAATTTATTCTGTTGGTTGATAATTAAATGATCTATTTTTTCATGAAGCATTCTTATCTCCATTTCACTTTTCAAATTAATTAAATAATCATTCTGAGCTCTTTCTCTATCTTTTTCTTCTTGCCTATTTTGGCTCATCATAATAACTGGTGCTTGTAAAGCAGCTAAACAAGACAAAATTAAATTAAGCAATATAAAAGGATAGGGATCAAATGCTTTGGATGTTATAAAAATAATATTAATCAGTATCCAAATAAAGATGAATATTCCAAAAATGATAATGAATCTCCAACTACCACCAAACGATGCAACTTTATCTGCTAGTTTTTGTCCTAAACTTAAAACCTCAACATTTTCTTTTATTAATGCTGGACTTATAAATTCTTTGCTATTTAAAAATTTGTGTACATTTTTATCAACCTTACTTAATTCGCCCAAGTTGTTTTCAAGTACAGTTTGAATGTAACGTTGTCGATAGAGGTCTAATTCGTTGATATGAATAAACCCTTCAGTATTTAAGTTTGGAAAGTCTTTTTTTATTTCTATTAGAATTGAGCTTCTTATTGATGAAATTGAAACTCTATCGGCATTACTGATTTCCTTTTTAGAAATTTCACTAATTACTTTTTGCATTAACCTATTTTAGTAAAGATAGATTAATTTTTATTTGATTTAATATAGAACAAATTAGCAACCAAACTCAACAATAAAAGCATTCCAACCAGTTGATGAATTAAAGCAAACCATTCAAAAACTCCAAACCTTCCTAGTACAATTTTAGTACTAAGTAAAACAGAAAATATTCCAAGCAAAACTTGCAAAATCAGTAACCCTAAACTAATATTGGTAACATTTTTTAGTGATACTGATGGATTCGCCTTTTTAATTTTATGCCACCAAATAATGATGATTATAAAAATACAATAGGCCAATAAACGATGTAAAAATTGAATTGCAATTGGATTAAAAAATAATGCCTCCCAAATACCTTTATTCAACATGGTATCAGGAACAAGCATACCATTAATTAATGGCCAAGTTGGTGCAGTGTTTGCTGCTTTTAATCCAGCCATAAAAGCTCCATATATTAATTGAAAAGCAAATAGAATTATTAAAAAAATAGTGAGTTTTTTAAGTCTTGAATTATACACATAACTATTAGCAGTTGTTACCAGACTTAAACCAATATACAAGGCAAAACTTATTATAAACATAGCCGTTATAAAATGTATAGAAAGTTTAATATGACTAACATAAAGATTAGCATCATTCAACCCACTTTTTACCATAATCCAACCTAGAGCTCCTTCCAAAGCACCTAATAACACCAGAATAATTAATGGCTTTACCATATTAGGCTTTATGTGTTTTTTTAGAATAAAATAAATAAAAGGAAAAGCAAAAGCAACAGCTATTAATCTGGCCCAAAGACGATGAAACCACTCCCAAAAAAAGATGAATTTAAAATCGCTTAAAGCAAAATGATTGTTGATGTATTTGTATTGTGCTATTTGTTGATATTTTTCAAAGTCTTTCTGCCATTCAGCTTCAGAGCCTGGTAACATAAAACCCATAATAGGTTTCCATTCAGTAATGGACAAGCCAGAACCACTCAATCGAGTGATTCCACCAATTAATACTTGAATAATTAACATGCCAATTCCAATAAAAATCCAATTTGCAACAAGTTTATTTGATCTATCTAATTCCATACTTTCAAATTTATTTTGCAAATGTACTTTACGTTTTTCTATAGCACTAAATGTTATTTTTGAAATTGAAATTATTTTAGTGTTACAGAATTATTATAAAGAAAAACTTATTGAAGCAGGTTGTGATGAAGCAGGAAGAGGTTGTTATGCAGGACCAGTTTTTGCAGCAGCAGTAATTTTACCAAAAAACTTTTATCACCCATTATTGAATGATAGCAAACAAGTAAAAGAAAAAGATAGAAATATTTTAAAATTATTTATCGAACAAAATGCTTTGGCTTATGCTGTTGCCTTGATTGATAATAAAGAAATTGATAAAATAAATATTTTACAATCATCTATAAAAGCTATGCATAAAGCCATTGAAAAATTATCAATAACACCAACATTTTTGTTGATAGATGGCAATAGATTTAAAAAATATAAATCTGTACAGCATGAATGCATTATTAAAGGTGATGGAAAATTTGCAAGTATAGCAGCAGCAAGTATTTTAGCCAAAACTTATAGAGATAAATATATGCAAAATTTGCACAAAAAATATCCTCAATATGGATGGAATAAAAACAAAGGTTATGGGACTTTAATTCACAGAAATGCAATTAAAGAATTTGGTGTTTGTAAATTTCACAGAAAAAGTTTTAACATCAATCCATAAATTAATTATTCATTCCATTCACCTGCACCCAACCTTATTACTTCATATTCATCTTTTGTACAATCAATAATAGTTGAAGGTGTAAACCCACCAATACCTCCATCAATAACAATATCTACCAAATGATTAAAGTTTTGATACATTAATTCTGGGTCGGTATATTCTTCAACTATTTCTCCAGGAAGTGAAGCAGAAATTATTGGATGGTTTAATTGTAGAATAATTGTTCTGGCAATTTCATTATTAGGAATTCTTAAACCAATGGTACTTTTTTTACTGTGCAAAATTTTAGGCACTTCTTTACTTGCAGGTAAAATAAAAGTATAAGGACCCGGCAAATATTTTTTTAATGCTCTGTACAATGGTGTGGATATACTTTTGGTGTATTTACTTAACTCGCTTAAATCGTAACAAATAAAACTTAGATTTGATTTAGCAATATCGATATTTTTTATTTTGCAAATTCTTTCGATGGATTTGTGTTGAAAAATATCACAACCTAAACCATAAATAGTATCGGTAGGATAAATAATTACACCTCCATCTAATAAACATTCCACCACAGTTTTAATATGGCGAGGATTTGGATTATCGGGATGAATGTGCAAAAGCATTTGTAAAAAATATTTACAAAGTTAGTTGCCACCTAATGCACAAATAAAAAATAATATTTTGTAAACAACTTAAATAAAATTACTTTAGGGAAGTGATGGAAGCTCACCATTAAGAAATATAATTTTATCTCTCACTTTAAATAAAAAAAAATGAAATATTCAATAGTCTTATTCTCATCAATCTTTTTAGCAATATTTCTTGTGCGATGTAAAAAAGAAGAAACCAAACCTTACGAACCAATTATTATTACTGAATATTTAACTCGAAATATTGATAGTGCTAAAATACTATTTCAAGGAAAATGGAATTGGATTGAAACGAAACGACTCAATAGAAATAGTTTTATATATACTACTCCACAAACTGAAGGTAGCTCATATACATCACTATTCTCTAACGATACAATTTATGGATTTAAAAATGGTCTTTTTACAAATTCACAAAAATTTGGGTTTAAAATAAGAAAAGAAATATCTGGTGTAATACCATCTGACTCAATGCCTGTAATTGTGTATTATGATGCATTAAACAATATACAAGTATATATTCCATATTTAATTTCTAAAAACTACTTTATTCTTCAGTGGCAATATGTACATTCTGGTTCTGGTGAAGCTATTTATAAAAAAAATAATTAACAAAATGAAAAAGCACTTACTCATTTGCCTGGCCCTTGCCTTTACAATGTGCTGCAAAAAAACAGATGGCATAGATGCAGAACTTGCCAAACTACCACCCATAACTCAAACAGGTGCCAACACTTTTGGATGCTTGGTAAATGGTAAGG
>JAYVBS010000285.1:0-5434 GCA_043750315.1 Chitinophagaceae bacterium | reverse complement strand
ATGCAGGTTTTTTTATTTGCAATATACATTTCATTCAATAAAAACGTTTATATGATAAGTTGGCAAGATTTTGAAAAATTAGAAATTAGGACTGGAACAATAATTGAAGTTAAAAATTTTGAAAAAGCGAAAAAGAAATCGTACCAACTAATAATCGATTTTGGAATTATTGGAATAAAAAAGTCATCGGCACAAATTACTTTTCATTATACAATTGAATATTTATTAGGTAAGCAAATAGTTGCAGTGGTTAATTTTCCACCTAAGCAAATTGCTAATTTTGTAAGTGAATGTTTGATTTTAGGAATTTATGATGAAAATAATGAAGTAGTTTTATTACAACCTCAACAACCTGTAAAAAATGGTTTAAAAATTGGATAATGGAAGAAAACTATTTTAGTTTTTATGAGAGTCCTATTGGATTAATGCGAATTGGAGGCACTGAAAACTATATTTCTGAAATTAGCTTTATTGATACTAATGATCAAGTGAATTATGGTTTGCCAGGTGTTAGTGAAATTATTCATCAATGTACAGAACAACTCATTGAATTTTTTCAAGGCACAAGAAAAAAGTTTGATTTGCCCATTCATCAAACTGGAACTGATTTTCAAAAAAGAGTTTGGAATAATTTAATGGAAATCAATTACGGTAAAACTATCAGTTATTTAGATTTAGCAAAAAAACTTGGAGATGAAAAAGTAATTAGAGCAGCAGCATCAACAAACGGAAAAAATAAAATATCGATTATTGTACCTTGTCATAGAGTAATTGGAACTAGTAAAAACTTAGTTGGCTATTCTGGAGGATTATGGAGAAAGAAATGGTTATTGCAACATGAATTTAGAATTGCAAACGGTATTCAAGTTTTATTCTAATTTTTTAAATTTTTAAAAATCTTCAATTACTTTTACTCAAATATTTAATATGTGTAAATTAATTTTTATTTCATTATTTACTTTATCGATAATTTCTTGTAGTACTGATAAAACAACTAATACAGAAACTATTGAACCTCAAAAAACTTTAGGACAAAGTGTAAATTCTGACTCATTTAATTTAGGCTTTAATGCTTTAATGAATGACTATTACGAATTAAAAAATGCCTTTATTAAAGAAAATATTGATGCTATAAACAAAGCATCAAATTCATTATCCACAAATGCATCACTATTAAAAATAAGTGAACTGAAAGCAGATAGTTTAATTATTAATGTGGCTAAATTATATACTAGAAATTTGCAAGATGAATTAAGTGGTCTTATCAAAGAATCTGATATAGAAAATAAAAGAATGTCTTTTCAAATTGTTACTAGTGATGTTTATGATTTGATACGAACAGTGAAATACGATAAAGCAAAAGTTTATTTACAACATTGCCCAATGGCATTTAAAAATAAAGGTGCAGATTGGTTAAGTAATTCATCTGAAATTGAAAATCCATATTTGCCAAAAATGATGCTAGATTGTGGTGAAATTAAGGACTCTGTTAATTTTAATAATTAATTTAAAGTCCCTTTTTAGGGACTTTTTAATATCGCTATGAGCAAAGATTTCAAACTAGCAAGTTGGTCAAAAGATGCAGTGTTATATGAAGTAAATATTAGACAATATACTGTTGAAGGAACATTTGCTTCTTTTCAAAATCATCTTTCAAGATTAAAACAAATGGGTGTAGATATTCTTTGGCTTATGCCAATTACACCAATTAGTATTTTAAAACGACAAGGAAGATTAGGTAGTTATTATGCTTGCAGTTCTTTCACAAAAATTAATGAAGAGTTTGGAAGTATTGAGGAATTTAAAACCTTAATAAAAGAAGCACATCAGATAGGTTTAAAAGTAATTATAGATTGGGTAGCTAACCATACTGGATGTGATCATGAATGGACAAAAACAAATTCAGAATATTTTATAAAAGACATTGAAGGAAATTTTACAGAAAGAAATGGATGGAAAGATGTTATTGACTTGAACTATAACAATAAAGAAATGCAAGCTGCAATGATTCAGTCAATGCAGTTTTGGATAAATGAGTGTGACATTGATGGGTTTAGATGTGATATGGCACATTTAGTTCAATTAGATTTTTGGAAAGTTGCAAGAAAAGAATGTGATAAGTTAAAAGAACTATTTTGGTTAGCAGAATGTGAGGATAAAAATTATCTTGATGTTTTTGATGTAAACTATGCTTGGTCTTGGATGCATCTTACAGAAAAATTGATGAAGCAAGAAATTAAACTTCAAAATTTGATATTAAATATGCAATCATATTTAAGTAGTTCATGTCAAAAATTTAAACTTTTTTTTACTTCAAATCATGATGAGAATAGCTGGAATGGAACAGAATATGAAAAATATGGAATTGCATCCCGAGCATTTGCAGTATTGGCTTTTACATGGTTTGGGTTTCCATTAATTTATAGTGGACAAGAAATTCCAAATAAGAAAAGATTATTATTTTTTGAAAAAGATGTTATTGATTGGAGTTATGAATTAAAACTTGAAAACTTTTATAGCAAACTTTCTTTACTACATAAAATAATCTCAAATGAAGATGCCATTTTTGAAATATTATCTTCGGAGAAAGATGAATTTTGTTTTGCTTATATTAAGCAATCTAAAACAGAATTACTTCTAATAATTTTAAATCTATCAAAACAGGATATAATAAAATTTTCACTTTCCAATTCATTAATTTCTGGCTCTTTTTTAAATTTTTTTTCTGAAATAAAACACCATTTTAATTGCAACGAAAATTTTGAATTGATGGCCGGAGATTTTTTAGTGTTTCGAAAGTTGTAAAATCATTGTAATTATTCAGTATGTATTAAATATCTGATCAAAGTCATTAAAAAGCTGTTGCTTTTTTTGTAATATTGCATCTAATTTATTAGTAGATAATCTTTACATATTATGGGAGTTATAAAAGATACATTTAAAGCAAAAGCAGATATTTCATCTGCAGAAATCAAATCAATTTTAAAAAAACATGGTAATAAAAAAATTGGTGAGGTTACTTTAAGTCAGATTTATCAAGGCATGCGTGGCATTACTGGTTTAGTTAGTGAAACTAGTTTATTAGATGCACAAGATGGTATTCGTTTTAGAGGATATTCTATTCCTGAATTGCAAGAAAAACTGCCTAAAGCACATGGAGGTAGTGAACCTCTGCCAGAAGGCCTTTTTCATTTAATGTTATTAGGCGAAATGCCTAATGAGAATGATACAGATCATTTATCTAGTGTTTGGCAAAGAAGAAGTCATGTACCTACACATGTATTTAATACTATTGATGCTTTGCCACTTTCAGCACATCCTATGACTATGTTTGTTACAGGAGTAATGGCACTACAAACGGAAAGTAATTTTGCAAAAGAATATGCAAAAGGTTTAAATAAACAAGATTATTGGAATCCGATTTATGATGATGTAATGGATTTGATTGCTCGTTTGCCTCGTATAGCTGCATATGTGTATAGAAGAAAGTATAAAAATAACGAACACATTCAACCCAATGGTTTATTAGATTGGGCAGGAAATTTAGCTCACATGATGGGTTACAATGATGAAAGTTTTAAAGAGTTGATGCGTTTGTATATGACGATACACTCAGATCATGAAGGAGGTAATGTTTCTGCACATACAACACATTTAGTTGGAAGTGCTTTAAGCGATCCATATTTAAGTTATGCAGCTGGTATGAATGGTTTAGCTGGTCCTTTGCATGGTTTAGCAAATCAGGAAGTAATAAAGTGGATTTTTGAAATGCAAGAAAAACTTAATAGTGATTCTCCAACAAAAGAACAAATTGCAGAATACGTAAAAGAAACTTTACACAATGGTCAAGTTGTACCTGGTTATGGACATGCAGTATTAAGAAAAACCGATCCTAGATTCACTGCTCAAATGGTTTTTGGTAAAAAACATATGCCAGATGATAAGCTATGTCAGACTGTTTGGAATATTTATGAAGTAGTTCCTCCTATTTTAGAATCTTTAGGAAAAGTAAAAAATCCTTGGCCAAATGTTGATGCCCATAGTGGTGCTTTATTAGTTCATTACGGATTAGTTGAATATGAATTTTATACAGTATTATTTTCAGTAAGTAGAGCCTTAGGTGTTTTGGCTAGTCTTTGTTGGGATAGGGCTTTAAATTTTCCATTAGAACGACCAAAAAGTGTTACAACCAATGCCGTTAAACTTTGGTTAGATGGCAAAGATGAAATTTGGGATTAGTTAGTATTAATAATCACCTAATGTTTCAGGAATTTGAGCAAGTGCTTTTGCTAATTGTTCATCATTGGGAGCAATACCATGCCATTCATGACCACCTTCCATAAAATCTACTCCTTTTCCCATTTTAGTTTTTAACAAAATGCAAATAGGTTTTTGTTTACCAAGAAATGATTTTGCCTTTTCTATTCCAACAAGTACAGATTTCATATCATTGCCTTCTTCAACATCAACTACTGTCCAACCAAAAGAAATAAATTTAGATTTTAGATCACCCAAGCTTAATACTTTTTCTGTAGAACCATCAATTTGTTGACCATTATAATCAATTGCTGAAATTAAATTATCAATTTTATTATGTGCAGCAAACATGATTGCTTCCCAATTTTGACCTTCTTGTAATTCTCCATCACCATGCAAAGTATATACAATATTTTTATCTAGATTAGCTTTTTTTGCAATAGCTGCACCAATAGCCACACTCATTCCTTGACCTAAAGAACCACTAGACATTCTCACACCAGGCAAACCTTCATGAGTTGTTGGATGACCTTGTAAACGTGAATTTATTCTTCTAAAAGTTTTTAATTCATCAATCATAAAATAACCAGATCTTGATAAAACAGAATAAAACAGTGGAGAAATATGACCATTAGATAAAAAGAAAACATCTTCATTTTTTCCATCCATGTTAAAAGAGGTGTCGTGTTCCATTACAGAAAAATATAATGCTACTAAATAATCTGTACAACCTAAAGACCCACCAGGGTGTCCACTTTGGCAACCATGTACCATTCTAACAATATCCCTTCTTACTTGTTGAGCTATTTTTTCTAAATGAATTATTTTTTCCATAAAATTTTAAAGCAGCAAAGTAAAGGTTATAATATATTATTCAAAAAATGTTTTTAAATATTCATTTAAAAAACCTTGATTCCTTTAAATTATTTGATTAACTTTGCTTTGCCACTCTAAAAGGTTAAACACTTGTTTAAAAGTAGCTTATGTTCGAAATTCTAATATTGGGGGGGCTGATGGCATTCTGTATTACATTTTATGCCACACCAGTTATCATTAAAATCTCTAATGAAAAAAAGCTTTTCGATTTCCCCGAAGCAAGAAAAATTCACAAAAAACCTATTCCTTCTTTAGGTGGTATAGGCATTTTTGCTGGATTAATTATCACGTTACTTTATTT
>JAYVBS010000284.1:0-5436 GCA_043750315.1 Chitinophagaceae bacterium | reverse complement strand
GTGCAATTTGATGATCTACACCTCCATTTCTTTTTAAATAAATAATTCCTTCATTTGTAATATAATTTACAAACCAACTAATTTCATCTGCATGTGCCTCAATAACCACTTTAAAGTTTTCAGTTGGATTAATTATTCCAACAGCTGTTCCATAAGGGTCAACCATTGTGGTATCTGTATATTGTTTAATATAATCTAACCAAACTTTTTGACCACCACTTTCAAAACCAACTGGAGAGGGTGTATTAATATATTCTTTTAAAAACTGCCAAGACTTTTCTGTTAGAATAGATGTTTTCTTTTTATTTTTTGATGATTTGCTTTTAGCTTTTGCCATAATATATTTTTAAACTATTGTTCTAAAAATGAACCGATTCTATGTTTGTAAAAATGTAATGATTATTTGAACTAATCCAATAATAAATCCAAAAATTGCTCCCAATATCTTAACAAATTTAATTTCTTTACTCATTTGTTGAAGGAAAAGATTTTCTAGTTTTTCAGATGAAAAATTTGATAATTTTTCAATTATAACTTTTTCTACATCCAGTTCCTTTTGTAAAGTAACAATATAGTTTTTCATTAAAATTGGAAAAAGTTCTTCCAACTCAGCCATAAAAGTTTCTTTTAATTGATTAATAGTTTTATCGCCAATGAACATGCTTAACATTGGCATTGCAGTAGATAGCTTATTTCTTAAGAAGTTTTCAATATGTTCATCAACTAAAGGCATAATCTTTTTAAAATTATCTGGATGTGTAATTTTTTCTTCCATTGCATTAAATGAAATCAATTCTTTACTAATTATTGTGCCTAATTTTTCTGCAAATTGAACTTGCCGATTTGGAAAAATTCCATGGAAAGTAATACCAAAAATTTTCTTGGGTTGTTTTGGATGAAATAACATTTTAATAACTACCCAAAAAGTAATCCAACCTATAAATGCAGAGATAATTGGAATAAAAAACAACCACAGATTCATGTAAAAGATTTAATTTAAATAAAAAATTCCTCTAAATAAGAGGAATTTTAAGGGAGAGTAATGGGTCTCGAACCCACGACCTACAGAACCACAATCTGTCGCTCTAACCTACTGAGCTATACCCTCCATTTGATGCAAAAATAAGGGAATTGAAGGATGTAGAAAAAGTGTTTTTTTATAAAAAAGTTTTTACATCTTTTGCAGTAATACTCTTACCAGATAATATTACTAACCGTTCTATTACATTTCTCAACTCTCTAATATTCCCTGTCCAATTATGTTTTTGCAATAATATTAGAGATTCCTTATCAATTTCTTTTTTTGTTTGTCCATAATCTGATGCGATATCAACTAAAAACTTATTTACTAAAAGTGGTATATCATCTATTCTTTCATTTAAAGAAGGTACATGAATTTTAATTACACTTAATCTGTGATATAAATCGAGTCTGAATTTTTTTTCATTAACTTCTTCTAACAAATTTTTATTGGTTGCGGTGATCACTCTAACATCAACATTAATTTCTTTTTCACCACCAACTCTAGTAATTTTTCCTTCTTGTAAAGCACGTAAAACTTTTGCTTGAGCATCGAGAGTCATATCTCCAATTTCATCTAAAAATAATGTTCCGCCAGAAGCTTGTTCAAATTTTCCAATGCGTTGTTTTATTGCTGATGTAAATGATCCTTTTTCATGACCAAATAATTCACTTTCTATAAGTTCAGAAGGAATTGCAGCACAATTTACTTCAACTAAAGTTGCTGTATTTCTATTGCTTTTTTCATGAATCCACTTTGCAACTAATTCCTTTCCACTTCCATTATCTCCAGTAATTAAAACTCTTGCATCAGTTGGTGCAACTTTTTCAATGGTTTCTTTAATTTGATTGATTGCTTTACTGGCACCAATCATTTCTTCTACTTTATTTACTCGTCTTTTTAAATATTTTGTTTCTTTAACAAGAGTTGTTTTGTCAAGTGCATTTCTTATGGTAATTAATAAACGATTTAAGTCTGGTGGTTTTGATATAAAATCAAAAGCACCTTTTTTTACAGCTTCTACTGCTGTTTCAATATTACCATGACCACTTAAAATAATAATAGGTATATCATTATTTATAGCAGAAGCTTTAAATAAAAATTCAATGCCATCCATTTTTGGCATTTTAATATCACAAATTACAACATCGAAACTTGAGTTAGAAAATTTTTGCAATCCTTCTTCTCCATCTGCAGCTTCTTCAACTTTGTATCCTTCATTAGTTAAAATATCTTTTAATACACTTCTTATAGATCTTTCATCATCTATTATTAAAATTGAGTGTTGCATATTTATTTATAATTTTTTTGAGTATACCCACTACTCAAATTTTATTGTTTTTATTAAGATGACATTTCATTTTTCAATTGTTTATCAAAAACAAAAGTACCAAAAGGTAAAAATGCTGCAATAAAAGCAGTTAATAGTTTTTTCCAAGTCCAATTGTTTTGTTGCTTTACTAAATAAGCTTGAATAATATAGGATATAAATAAAATTCCATGTATCCAACCAACATATTTTACAGCTAAAGGTTGATGCCAAATATATTTTAAAGGCATAGCAAATCCTAATAATAATAACCAAGAAATAGCTTCTGCAAAGCCAATTAATCTCAACTTGCCAATTTTTGTATTAAACATTTTTTTTATTTTTCTAAAATAGTTTCATTCCATAATATCCAATTGTTGTAAATACAATACAACGTACTAAAACACCTAAGCAACACCATGCAGCTAATTTGTGCATATTAACATTAAAGCCTACACCAACAGCAATACTTACAGGTGCTCCAACTGTTATTGTTCCAAAAAAACCTAAACCTATTATGCCAAATTTATTCCAAATTTTATGAGCAAAGTTGGGTTCCTTAATTTGATCTACTGTTTTTGGTTTTCTAAATTTTGCAATGAACAACTCAATTTTTTCGCCAAGAAAAGTTGCAACAAAAACACCTATAATTCCACCAACAAATGCTGCTGCAAAAATTATCCAAGGAGAAAGTCCAAATGCAAATCCAGTGGGAATGGCAACATAAATTTCAAATGTAGCTAGGCCTGCAACTGTAAGTATTTTGTATATCATTAATCGATTTGTTGAAAATGAATAAAAAATCCTGTTACAATGAATAACAGGATTTTAGAATTCAAATTATTTTTTATTGGATTTGTTTTCGAATGATGTTTAATGCTGCCCCTTCTTTAAACCATTCAATTTGTTGAGCATTATAAGTATGGTTAGCAACAATTTCATCTTTTGAACCATCTGTATGATTTAAAATAATCGTCAATGCTTTCCCTGGTGTAAATTCAGTTAATCCAATAATATCTATTGAATCATCTTCTTGAATTTTATCGTAATCATTTTTATCATTAAATGTTAAAGCCAACATGCCTTGTTTCTTTAAATTAGTTTCGTGAATTCGAGCAAAACTTTTAACTAAAACTGCACGAACTCCTAAATGTCTTGGTTCCATTGCAGCATGCTCTCGTGATGAACCTTCACCATAATTTTCGTCTCCAACAACTAAAGTATTTATTCCTGCAGCTTTGTATGCTCTTTGTGTATTGGGTACAGTGCCATATTCTCCTGTTAATTGATTTTTTACATTGTCGGTTTTTTCGTTAAAATAATTTAGTGCTCCAATTAGCATGTTGTTAGAAATATTATCTAAATGTCCTCGAAATTTTAACCAAGGACCCGCCATTGAAATATGGTCTGTTGTACATTTTCCTTTGGCTTTAATTAATAATTTCATATTTTTTAAATCGGTTCCTTCCCAAGCGTTGAAAGGTTCTAATAATTGTAAACGATTAGAATTAGGATCTACAATTACTGAAACACTAGAACCATCTTCTGCTGCAGCTTGATAACCTGCATCTTCAACAGCAAAACCATTTGGTGGCAATTCCATACCAGTAGGTTCATCAAGCTTAACTTTTTCACCCTCTTCATTAATTAAATAGTCAGTTATTGGATTAAATGTTAAATCACCTGCAATAGCTAAAGCAGTTACTAATTCTGGACTAGCAACAAAAGCCAATGTATTAGGATTGCCATCGGCACGTTTTGCAAAATTTCTGTTGAAGGAATGAACAATTGTATTTCTTTCTTTTTTCTCTGCACCAACTCTATCCCACATACCAATACAAGGCCCACAAGCATTTGCAAAAACAGTAGCACCCATTTTATCAAAAATATCTAAAAAACCATCACGTTCAATAGTATAACGAACTTGTTCAGACCCTGGTGTAATGGTATATTCTGCTTTAGCTTTCAGTCCCTTTTCATTTACTTGTTTGGCTAAAGAAACTGCACGAGAAATATCTTCGTAAGAAGAATTTGTGCAACTACCAATTAATCCTACTTCAATTTTTGTAGGCCAATTATTTGCTGCTGCTACTTCTTTCATTTTTGAAATTGGTGTGGCTAAATCTGGCGTAAAAGGACCATTTAAATGTGGTTCTAAATCATTTAAATTAATTTCAATTACTTCATCGAAATATTGTTCTGGATTTGCATAAACTTCAGCATCAGCAGTTAAATGTTCTTTTACAGTATTTGCCATATCTGCAATTTCAGCTCTATTTGTTGCACGTAAATATCTTTCCATACTTTTATCATACCCAAAAGTTGAAGTTGTTGCTCCAATTTCTGCACCCATATTACAAATAGTTCCTTTGCCAGTACAACTCATTGCAATTGCACCTTCTCCAAAATATTCTACAATAGCACCAGTGCCACCTTTAACAGTTAATATTCCTGCTACTTTTAAAATAACATCTTTGGGTGCTGTCCAACCACTTAATTTGCCATTTAACTTTATGCCAATTAATTTTGGCCATTTTAATTCCCAAGGCAATCCTGCCATTACATCACAAGCATCAGCACCACCAACTCCAATTGCTACCATTCCTAATCCACCAGCATTTACAGTATGAGAATCTGTACCAATCATCATTCCACCTGGAAAAGCATAATTTTCTAATACTACTTGATGAATAATTCCTGCACCTGGTTTCCAAAAACCAATGCCATATTTATTACTAACTGAAGCTAAAAAGTCAAACACTTCTTTACTCTCTTCAGTAGCAACTTGCAAATCTTTTTTTGCTTCGTTACGAGCCATGATTAAATGATCACAATGAACAGTTGATGGAACAGCTACAGTTGGTCGACCAGCTTGCATAAATTGCAATAAAGCCATTTGAGCTGTAGCATCTTGCATTGCAACACGATCTGGGGCAAAATCAACATAAGATTTTCCACGAACATTATCTTCTAACTTCATATCAGTATGAAGATGAGAATAAAGAATTTTTTCAGTTAAAGTTAACGGTCGATTTAAAATTTTTCTAGCTGCTGCAATTTTAGAAGGCATAGTTGAATAAACCTTCTTAATCATTTCAATATCAAA
>JAYVBS010000283.1:0-2333 GCA_043750315.1 Chitinophagaceae bacterium | reverse complement strand
CTAAAGCCACCAAAACCACCAGAATTAAACAATAAAGGCAACATCCAATCAGCATTTCTTCTTCTTCCATAACCACCTCCTCCACCTCTTGAAGCACTAACTATAATAATAATAATAAGTAGAATAATAAGGAAACCAAATTTTCCAATTTTTTTATCATTTTTTTTATCTCGTTTAACTTTATATTCTCCAACAGCTGCTTTTGCAATATCATCAACAGCATCATTAATTCCACTATAATAATGCCCTTGACGAAATGCAGGCTTTATATCTCTATCAATAATATCTTTTGTGGTAATATCTGGAATCGCACCTTCTAAACCATAGCCAACTTCAATTCTTACTTTTCTTTCATCTAAAACAATTAAAAGTAAAACTCCATTATTCGTTTTTTTATTTCCAATTCCCCATTCCCGAAAAGTGTTTAGGGCAACTGATTCTAGCACTTCTCCATTTAAACTTTGAACAATTGCAACTACAATTTGATTGCTTGAACTATCATCTATTGCAATTAATTTTTTATTAAGTTCTTGTTTATCGTGTGAAGAAATGAGATTTGCATAATCAACAACTAAACTTGGTGGACTTGGCTTAGGTAAACTTTTTTGAGCAAAAATATGCAAACTAAAAAAAGTAAAAAATATGACTAAGAATTTTTTCAACTATAATTTTTTATAAAGATTTTATTTGCCAAAAACAATATCATTTGGCAATTCATTTTTATCATCTTTTTGATACGGAAAATGTTTTTTAAGTGCATCACCAATATGTTCAACAACTTTTGTTAACCCATCAACTACATTTTCTTGTTTAAAATGATTGATCATTTGTTTTAACTCATCATCCCAAAATTGAACTCCGGTTTTTTTATAAATTCCTTCATCAGCATAAATGGCCAACTGTCTATCCTTTATTGCAACATACACTATAACAGCATTGTGATCTTGTGTTTTATGCATATCTAATTTATCAAACAATTCTTTAGCCCTATCCATGGCATTAACATAATTGCATTTACTTTCAACAAAAACACGAATTTCTCCACTAGTTTCTAACTCAGATTTATTAATTGCTAGAGCAATAAGCTGCTTTTCTTGTAAGGTAAAATAATCTTCGGCTTTATGTTTAAACCAATTGAACATGATAATAAAATAAAATGTAAATTCATTCTTCTTCAATATTTTTGAAGAAGAATGAATTTAATATTAGGTTAAAGAATTCTATTTGATATTGAATTCAATCTCAGGTGCTTTTTCTGAACCAGCATCTGCTTTATAAAATGCTTTTTCTTTAAATCCAAAAATCTTTGCAAAAATGTTATTTGGGAATCTCAACACTTGTAAGTTAAAACCTTCAACTGCTTTGTTATAATCTTGACGAGCTACATTAATTCTGTTTTCAGTGCCTTCAATTTGAGTTTGAAAATCTTGAAAAGCTTTTGTAGTTTTTAAATCAGGGTAAGCTTCTGCAACAGCCATCAATCTGCTAAATGCACCTTGTAACTGGCCTTGTGCAGCTTGATATTTTTGTAAACTTTCTGCATCATCAATATTTACAGTAACAGATGTTGCTTTTGCACGTGCTTCTAAAACCTCTTTTAAAGTAGATTTTTCGAAGTTTGCAGAGCCTTCAATGGTTTTAATTACACTGCCGTACAAATCTGTTCTACGTTGATAATTGGTTTCTACATTACTCCAAACTTTTTTAACTTCTTGGTCTCCTGTAACTAAACCATTATAACTTTTACAACCACAACCTCCTAAAAAAAGGATTAATACTCCAATTACAATTAGGGTTAAATTTCTAGTACTCATTTTTTTATGTTTTATTATGTGATAATTATGTCAAAGTCAATACCAAATAATCATTTATGGCATTGTGTCATAATTTAATGCAATACTATCTCTTTTTTTATTTTAAGAGGGAAAAATCGTATTAAGAAATCAATAAATATTTATAAATGGTAAAATCAATTACTTTTTATAGCTAATTCATTTATAGAATTTTATATTATATTTTGAATGTGGATAAATTGCTCTAAATATTCAGTAAAATTGATTGTTTTCACATGGTAAAACTTATCTTTGCAAACACTAAAAAATGAAGTAATAATCAGATTAAAATTCTGGTTATTCTTTTCTTTAAACCCTTGCAAAAAAATAATAAGTTTTTATTTAAATAATGGAAGAAAATTTAATCCCCGAACAAACCAACGACAACGATAGAATTATTAGAGTTCCTATAGAAGAGCAAATGAAAACTGCTTACATTGATTATTCAATGTCGGTTATAGTTGGTCGTGCTTTACCAGATGTTAGAGATGGTTTTAAACC
>JAYVBS010000282.1:0-5446 GCA_043750315.1 Chitinophagaceae bacterium | reverse complement strand
GAGTTGACCGAAACACCAGTTAGGCCGACCGGGGTTGACCACCAAACTTTGTGCTTTAGCTAACTGCTTCGTGGAGGTTCGAACCCTCCCCCTACAGCAAAAAACCTCAATCGAAAGATTGAGGTTTTTTTTATTAGTTGAATATAATTTTTGGAACATTCTGATTCAAAAACTTAAATCAAATCAAATATTAAATCTTCAATTCCTACACCGACAACCACTTAAACTCATATTCCTTTTGTGGTATTTTAATTCTTTCAGATAAACGTTGCAAACGTTGTGGTAAGTTCAATAAATAATCTCTAGCTTTTTCTGCTTCATCATTCAATCCTGTAATTTGTTCAATGCCCCATTCTTTAATTAAAGAAATTAAAATATCAATATAATCTTGTGTTGTATAAACCATGCAACGTTGAGCAGCATCAGAAAAATGAGACCATAGTTCACTAATCTTCATTCCAGATTCTCTTAAAAAATGAGCAGGCATAACAATTTTTTTCTTCATCATATCTTCAAAAGCCAACATCATTTCACTAGGGTCCATTTCAAAAATTCTTTCAACAAAATTTTTATAAGCATTGGCATGTCTTGCTTCATCTGCAGCTACTAATCCACACATTTTAGCTAATAAATCGTTACCTGTTTTTTTAGATAAACTTGCAACCCTTCTGTGTGAAACATTTGTAGCCAACTCTTGAAAGCTAGTGTATACAAAGCTTCTATAGGGATCAGAACCAGTACCAATATCAAATCCATCGCTTATTAAAAATTGTACAGAGGTTTCAAACTCTCTCATATTAACCCTACCAGATAGATAGAGATATTTATTCAATGCATCGCCATGTCTGTTTTCTTCGGCAGTCCAAGAACGAACCCATTGAGCCCAACCGGTTCTACTTTCTTGATCAATTCCTTTAATGTCCATGAGCCAAGTTTCATAGGTTGGCAATGCTTCTTCAGTAACTGTATCGCCAATTAAAACACTAAATAAATCATATTGCATTTCTTTTGCTTGACCTTGTAATTCTCTTACTTGATCCATAAACTTAGGATCATTTGCATTTGGTAAAAGATCGGCAGGTTGCCAATTTTCTTCAATTGGTTTTAAATATTTAAGCAAAATTTCTTCCATCGATTTTTCAATCGTTTGCATTACTTCTGTTCTGATATCCCATAAACTCATAACTAATCTACATTTTGGTTTATTTATTTAATAAAGTTCTAAGTCGTTGAAATTAGTCTAAAATTTAACTAACAAATGTTTTTCATTTTTTCTTTAACAATAATTTCTTGTTTAAGAATTCATAAAAGGGGTACAAAAAAACAGGCTGTATTATAAATCTTTAATCTACAATCATCATTTTAAAATCCTCACTTATCTTCGCTTAATGGAAGCATTGGTAGAAAAAATTAATAATTATAAATTAGAAATTGAAAAAGAAGTTGCAACAACAGTTGATACTGTTGAAGCTTTTAGAATAAAATATTTGGGCACAAAAGGTTTATTGAAAACCGTAATGGGTGAAATGAAAAATGTACCTAACGAAAACAAAAAAGAATTTGGGCAAGTGATTAATGATTTTAAACTTTTTGTTGAGGAAAAGTACAACCAACTTAAATCTTCAATTGAAGAAACTGAAGATAGTTCTGATAATTTCGATTGGTCATTGCCTGGAGATTCAATACCAGTAGGGTCTCGACATCCATTGAGTTTAGTTAGAGAAAAAATTATTTCAACATTTGCACAGTTAGGTTTTGCCATTGCTGAGGGTCCAGAAATTGAAGATGATTGGCACAATTTTGGTGCTATGAATTTGCCAGAAGATCATCCTGCACGTGATATGCAAGATACTTTTTATGTGCAACAAAATCCTACTTGGTTGCTTCGTACACATACCAGCAGTGTTCAGGCAAGAATCATGGAAAATCAAAAACCTCCTATAAGAGTAATTTGTCCTGGTAGAGTGTATAGAAACGAAACCATTAGTGCAAGAGCTCATTGCTTTTTTCATCAGGTAGAAGGATTGTATATTGATGAAAATGTAAGTTTCGCTGATTTAAAACAAACCCTTTACTTTTTTGTTCAGGAAATGTTTGGAAAAGATGTTAAAGTAAGGTTTAGACCAAGTTATTTTCCTTTCACAGAACCAAGTGCAGAAATGGATATTAGTTGTTTAATTTGTGAAGGAGATGGCTGTAATGTTTGCAAGCACACAGGTTGGGTTGAAATTTTAGGAAGTGGAATGGTGCATCCAAATGTTTTAGAAAATTTCGGAATTGATAGCAATAAATACACTGGTTTTGCATTTGGAATGGGTGTTGAGAGAATTTGTCAATTAAAATATCGTGTAAACGATTTAAGATTATATAGTCAAAATGATGTTCGATTTCTAAAACAATTTACAAGCGTTATCTAGTTTAAAAAATACATGTCTTTACTTAAATATCTTCTATTTTCAATACTTATCGTTTCTTGTATTGGTTCAAAAAATGTTCAAGAATTAAATACTGTGCAATCTTGGGTATTTACAAAACAAGAATTTATTGGAAATCTTCAAGTTGATGAAAACGGCAACCCAATAAATAAAGGCTATTGGTTAAAGCATTTTATTGTTGTAGAAACATCAGATACTAATATAGTCCATTGGCAAAAAATTTTAGTTAATAGTAATGAAAACATACTTATAAAAGTGAGTAAAAAAGATAGCACTTTTACTTTAGATTTCGATGAAATAAATAGTAAAAGAACAATCATTCAAACAAATAAAAAGAACATCATTTTTCTTTTTGAAACCGAAGATTATACATCAACCATTCCAATCATTAATCCAACAATAAAAATAATTGGCAAAATTTTTGAAAATGAGGTTTTTATTATCATTAAAAAGACCCCAATTCTTATTGAAAATCTGCCAAGGCCTTAAAACTTTAGATTTTGGGAATTTTTTATGAATTCATTGAAAAAATTTTTCCACAAATAAGGGCAAACCCCTACTTTTGCAATCCTTTATTAATTTCGATGGGTACCGCAAGCGATTTATGGCCATTAAAACGTTTGCAAATCAAACAATTTAGCTAAAAACCGGATTTCATACTTATGTCTACAACAACTCTAAACACCAGGATCAATTTTGGTAAAACAAAACACCTGGCAGATGCTCCTGACTTATTAGATATCCAATTAGAATCTTTCAGAGAGTTTTTTCAATTAGAAACTACGCCAGATAAGCGTAATCACGAAGGTTTGTTTAAAGTATTTAAGGAAAATTTTCCTATTACAGATACTAGAAACATTTTCGTTCTAGAATTTTTAGATTATTTTATCGATCCACCACGTTACTCAATTGTTGAGTGTATGGAGCGTGGATTAACTTATGCTGTGCCTTTAAAAGCAAAGCTTCGTTTAAGTTGTAACGACGAAGAACACGTCGATTTCCAAACTATTGTACAAGATGTTTTCTTGGGTAATATTCCTTATATGACTCCAAGAGGAACTTTCGTTGTTAATGGTGCAGAGCGTGTAATTGTTTCTCAGTTACATCGTTCACCAGGAGTGTTCTTTGGTCAATCAACTCACC
The DNA here is from genome assembly GCA_043750315.1 of Chitinophagaceae bacterium. GTDB lineage: Bacteria > Bacteroidota > Bacteroidia > Chitinophagales > Chitinophagaceae > CAIVPM01. Next base: position 1,868 of record JAYVBS010000282.1, on the reverse strand, counting down.
CTAATGGAACAAAAATTTACTCAGCTCGTGTAATTCCATTTAAAGGTGCATGGATGGAATTTGCTACTGACATTAATAATGTTATGTATGCATATATCGATCGTAAGAAAAAGTTTCCAGTAACTACTTTATTGCGTTCAATTGGTTTCGAAACGGATAGAGATATTTTAGAATTGTTTGGGATGGCCAATGAAATAGAAGTTGACCCTAAAAAATTAAAAAATCATATCGGCAAAAAATTAGCTGCTCGTGTTTTACGTACTTGGGTAGAAGATTTTGTTGATGAAGATACTGGTGAAGTGGTAAGTATTGAGCGTAACGAAATTGTAATGGAGCGTGATACTGTTTTAGATGAAGATGGTATTAACACTATTGTTGAAATGGAAGTTAAAAGCATTTTCTTACAAAAAGAAGAATTAGGTGGAGATTATGCTATTATATATAATACACTAAATAAAGATACTTCAAACAGTGAGTTAGAAGCGGTTCAGCACATTTATCGTCAATTACGTGGTGCCGATGCTCCAGATAATGAAACTGCTCGTGGAATTATTGATAAATTATTTTTTAGTGATAAACGTTACGATTTAGGAATTGTTGGTCGTTATAAAATCAACAGAAAACTTGAACACGAAACACCAATCGAAAAAAAGGTTTTAACTAAAACAGATATTATTGAAATTGTTAAGTATTTAGTTCGTTTAACAAATGCTAAAGCAGATGTTGATGATATTGATCACTTATGCAATAGACGTGTAAGAACTGTTGGTGAACAATTATATGCACAATTTGGTGTTGGTTTATCTCGTATGGCTCGTACCATTCGTGAAAGAATGAATGTAAGAGACAATGAAGTATTTACGCCAGTTGATTTGATTAATGCAAGAACACTTTCTTCAGTAATCAATTCATTTTTTGGAACATCACAGTTATCTCAATTTTTAGATCAAACAAATCCGCTTTCTGAAATTACACATAAACGTCGTATTTCAGCTTTAGGGCCAGGAGGTTTAAGTAGAGAAAGAGCAGGTTTCGAGGTTCGTGACGTTCACTATTCTCACTATGGTCGTTTATGTACAATTGAAACTCCAGAGGGACCAAATATTGGATTGATTTCTACACTTTGTGTTCATGCTGCTATTAATGATATGGGCTTTATAGAAACACCTTATCGTAAAGTAGAGAATGGTAAAGTGAACATGAAAGAGTTGCAATACTTAAGTGCAGAAGAAGAAGAAGAAAAGAAAATTGCACAAAGTAATACACCATTAGATAGCAAAGGAAACTTTACAGAAGAAAAAATTATCAGTAGAGATACTGGTGATTTCCCAATATTAGATAAATCAGAAGTTCAGTTTATGGATGTGGCTCCAAATCAAATTGTTGGTTTGAGTGCTTCTTTAATTCCATTCTTAGAACATGATGATGCTAACCGTGCTTTGATGGGTTCAAATATGCAACGTCAGGCTGTTCCTTTAATTCGTCCAGAAAACCCAATTGTTGGTACTGGATTAGAAGCTAAAGCTGCACTTGATGCACGTATACAGTTACATGCTGATGGAAACGGTGTTGTAGAATTTGTTGACTCAAGAGAAATACATATTCGTTACGATAGAAATGATGGCGATCGTTTAATTTCTTTCCATGATGATTTAATGGTTTATAAATTAACTAAGTTCATCAAAACAAACCAATCAACTTGTATCAACTTAAGACCAGCAGTTCGTAAAGGTCAAAAAGTTAAAAAAGGCGATTTCTTAACCGAAGGTTATGCAACCAAAGATGGTGAATTAGCTTTAGGTAGAAACTTGGTGGTTTCATTCATGCCTTGGAAAGGATACAACTTCGAGGATGCAATTGTAATTAAT
>JAYVBS010000281.1:0-2337 GCA_043750315.1 Chitinophagaceae bacterium | reverse complement strand
ATGAAAATAATAGTATGCTCTTAAAAAATAAATTTCACCATATAAAGCAGATTTACCAGCAAATTGTACAGATGCTCCTGATAGATTTTTGTCTTTATTCTGAGTCATATAATTTGCTCTATTCACACCTTCATAAGCTGCTTGCCATAACTCAGTAAGTGTAGAGTTTACAGGAGTATGAGTAAAATCGTCTATTTGTTGTAATGATAAAACATCTGAAGCATTTTCTCCACCACTTACACCATTATCAGATGCTATTTCTGCAACTGGAACTGCTTGATTTAACCATTGAATAGGTGTGTAAACACTTACAGCCATTGTTTTATAATCACTTTCAGATTTTAAATAATCTAATTCAGTAATTAAAAAATCATCATGTGGGTTATAGTCTACCCATTTATTACAAGATGAAAACATCATACCAGTGATGATTAATGCTCCCAACGTTATTTTTATATTATTCATATATCTTGAATTTTATTTTATAATAATTTAATGTCTACACCAATTGCAAATGTTCTAGCTTGAGGATAGGCTCCTCTATCAATTCCTGTATCTAAAACACCTCCAGAAATTTCGGGATCGTAGCCTGTGTATTTGGTAAATGTGAATGCATTTCTAACTTGTAAATACACTCTTAAGCTACTGAACAATTTATTAATAGTAGACTTAGGAAAAGAATATCCTAATTGTATATTTTTAATTTTTACAAAAGAACCATCTTCAACATATCTATCAGAAACTCTAATATTACTATTTGCATCAGTGAAAGAATATCTTGGATTTCTTGCATTATTTGAAGTACCAGCACCTGTCCATCTTGCTAAAACACCTCTGTATTTATTTGTGTAGTTTGCATTTCTTTCCCAAGCACTATAAATATCATTGCCAATTGATGCATAAGTAAATGCAGTGAAATCGAAATTTTTGTATTCAAGATTAAAATTCCAACCTAAAGTAAATTCTGGAAATGGATTCCCAATTTGTGTTTGATCTTCAGCAGAAATTTTTCCATCGCCATTTACATCTACAAATTTAATATCACCAGGTTGAGCACCTGTTTGTGTTGCTGCTTTTGAAATGTCGGCATAAGTTTGAAATAATCCATCAGTTTTATAACCATAAAAATATCCTGGAGTTTTTCCTTTTTCAAAAACAGTTACACTTTGGCTTTGACCATTAAAATAATAGCCTCCAAAAAATTTAGCTGTCCCATCATTATTAGTTTCAGTAACTAAGTTTTTTGCAGTTGTAAATGTGAATGAATTTGATAATTTAATATTCTTACCAATATTTTCATTATAACTTAAAGTAATATCTAAACCACTAGTTTTTGTTGAACCAATATTAGCAGTTGGTATAGGTACAGTTCCAAGGTATAAAGAAGCAGATGGAGTAAATAATAAACCATCAACTTTCTTTTCGAAATAATCAACAGATAATGAAACCTTGTTTTTAAATAAATTCATATCAAAACCAAAATTGGCCTGTAATTGACGCTCCCATCTTAAAGCATCATTAGCTGCAGAACCAACAGTTGAACCAGGATAAAAAACATCTCCAAACGAGTAACCATTACTATTGGCAGTTGGGCCATAGCTTGGTCCACCAGTTACAATACCAACAAATTGAGGATTCACATTTTCATTACCAATAGAACCATAACTTCCTCTAATTTTTAAATAATCAATAGTTTTAGATTTGAAGAAATCTTCGTTTGTAACTACCCAACCTAAAGAGCCTGATAAAAAGTTTGCATATTTATTGTTAGTACCAAAAGCATAAGAACCATCTCTACGTAAAGTAAAAGAGGCTAAATACTTATTTTCATAATCATAATTTACTCTAGAAAAATAAGATAAATTTCTTCTGAAATATTGATAATAATATCCTGTTAAAGCATTTGAATTTGAAGCATTGTTATTTCCTGTAGCTGCTGTAAAATCTGCAAACTCCCATGAGTTAAAAGGAACATCTTGACGAGTTGCACCAGCAGTATTACCTGTTACTTTTGCCAAAGACATACCCAAAACAGTTTCAAAATTGTGTTTATTCTTTAATGAAAAATTGTAATTAGCAAAGGTTTCCCAAGTATAATTAAAATTACTTGATTTCTCATGTGATACACTGTTATTTCTACCTGTAACCTTGCTTCCATCAGCATTCATTGAATTGTCAACATTTAGTGGACCATAAAATACTAATGGTGTAAAGCTTTTTGCATTTCCATCGTACTTGGTATAACCAAAACGAGTACTTATTTTTAAGTTCTTAGTTACATCGTACTGAAACTCGAACTTTCCATAAACTTTAAATCCATTGTTTTTATTATATGTA
>JAYVBS010000280.1:0-2351 GCA_043750315.1 Chitinophagaceae bacterium | reverse complement strand
TTGCAGGATGATGCTGAATTATTCTGTGAAATTTTTAATGTTCAAGAACATGGCAATTGGGAAGAAACAAATATCATTTACTTAAAGAAAACTCTTGAAGAAATAGCATTTGATAAAAATATTGATGCAAAAACACTGCAACAAACAACAAACACTTGCAAAACAAAATTATTAAAAATTAGAGAAAAAAGAGTTAGACCACTTTTAGATGATAAAACTCTTTGTTCTTGGAATGCCCTAATGAATATTGCTTTCACAAAAGCGTTTATAGCAACTGGAAAAGATGAGTATAGAACAATTGCTGTAAAAAACATGAAGTTTTTGTTGGATAAAATGAATTTAAATGAGGATTTATTTCATTGTTATAAAAATAATAATGCTTATAACGAAGCATTTTTGGAAGATTATGTTTATTTAATGTGGGCATTAATTCAATTGCAAGAAATAACTGGCGATGCAACTTATTTAATAAAAGCAAATTCACTTTGCAAAAAAGTTTTAGAAAAATTTACAGACTCCAATTCAAATTATTTCTTTTTCACACCAGAAAATAAAAAAAATATTTTAGTAAAAAAAGTTGATGTTTATGATGGGGCTACACCTTCAGCAAATGCAGTATTAGCCCATTGTTTGCAATATTTAAGTGTTATTTTTTTTAATAATAAGTACAAAATATTGTCAGATAATATGTTGATTGGATTGCAAAATGCTATTGAAAAGCAACCAACATCATTTGGTGTATGGGCACTTGCAATGCAACAATTGTTACATTCACCAAAAGAGATTGTTGTAACTGGAGTTAATGCTTTAAACGAAATAAAAACTATTAACCAGCATTATTTTCCAAATAAAATTTTATTGATTTCACAAGAAGATCATTCTGAAAATATCCCTCTTTTAAAAAATAAAATTTATTCAACAACAATTCAATATTATCTATGTCAAAATCAAACATGCTTTCCACCGGTAAATAGTTTGCAAAAACTTTTACATTTATATAACACTTAATTTAATATATTGCAACCGATTTCAACGTTTACAATTAGTATTTTACAACATAACTCCTTTCTATAAGTTCAACTTTTACTTAAATTTTTTATTATAATAACTTCTTATTTGGATATGTCTAAATAATGTTATTATTTTTGGTGTCAACATTTTTATTTAATTGAATCTTAAATGATGAAAAAATATTTTTTTATTTTGCTTGCTTGTGTAGCCCTGATAGGTGTTACATCTTGTTCTAAAAAAGGTAAAAGTGGTAGTGCTGATACCTATATGAACGATGGCCAAGTAAGAGGGTCTGCTCCTTTAGCTAAAAAAAGTATGGGTGCACCAGCAGCAATGTCTTATATTCCCCCAGGAACTTTCCATTTAGGACCAAGTGACGAGGATATGAATTATAATTTTAACCAACGTAATCGTCAAGTTTCAATTGCAGGTTTTTGGATGGACAAAACAGAAATTACCAATAACAAGTATCGTTCATTTGTCTGGTGGGTAAGAGATTCACTTGCAGCAACAGAATTAGGCTTTGTTAAAGGAGGCAGTACTGGTGTTTCTGGTGATTCTATAAAAGCAATTGATTGGGTTAAAGCAAAAACATCATTAAAATTCGATTCTAAAAATTTAGAAAAATTAGGCGACAAATTAGTTTTAGCACCAGATAACAGATTATATGGTATGATTGAGCTAGACCCAGAAAAATTTAAATACCGTTACGAAGAGTTTGTCTTATCTGAAGCTGCAAAAAAAGAAAATTATGGCATGGCACGTAAAAACTTTATATCAAGAGAAAATGTAAAAATTTATCCTGATACTTTAGTTTGGATGAGAGATTTCTCTTATGCTTATAACGAGCCCATGACTAAAAGATATTTTGCTCATCCATCATTTGGAAATTATCCAGTTGTTGGAGTAAGCTGGAAACAAGCAAAAGCATTCAGTCATTGGAGAACCGCAATGCAAAATAAATTTTTACAAAGCAAGGGTATGGCAATCGAAAGTAATTATCGTTTACCAAGTGAGGCAGAGTGGGAATATGCTGCTCGTGGAGGAAGAACTAATAGCATGTATCCTTGGGGTAACTATTATCCACGAAACAAAAAAGGATGTTTGTTAGCCAACTTCAAACCAGGTCGTGGTAATTACGCAGAAGATGGAGGTTTTTATACAGTAAGGGCAGATGCATATTGGCCAAATGATTTTGGGTTATATAATATGTGTGGAAACGTTGCAGAATGGACCAGTACTTACTATAATGAAGGATCTTACAATTTCTTTAATGAAATGAATCCCGATTTAAGATACGATGCAAAAGATTCTGACCCTCCATACATGAAACGTAAAAC
>JAYVBS010000279.1:0-12611 GCA_043750315.1 Chitinophagaceae bacterium | reverse complement strand
TGCAGAGAAAGAAATGCGTTGGTTAGAGTTGAGTGAAATATTGGCTTAAGCAATTTTTTTCAAACACTCACTAATAAAGCCCAACACTTCATCTCTGCCAATATTTTTTTCAGCACTGGTAATAAAACTTTGTGGTAAAAATTCCCATTCTTTTTTTAACTCTTCTAAAAAAGTATCATGATTTCTTTTTACAACCCCAGGTTTTTCTTTATCAGATTTTGTAAAAACTAAAGTAAAAGGAATTTGCCATTTGCCTAATTGATTTACAAATTCCAAATCAATTTTTTGAGGCTTGTGTCTGCTATCAATTAAAATAAAAACATTTAATAGATTCTCTCGTTTGCGTAAATAATTTTCTATCATTTGCTCCCATCGTCTTCTACTACTTTGAGCAACTTTTGCATACCCATAACCTGGCAAATCTACCAAATACCATTTTTCATTAATTTCAAAATGATTTATCAATTGTGTTTTCCCAGGTGCAGAGGATGTTTTTGCTAAATTCTTCTGCTTCACTAACATGTTGATGAGTGAAGATTTGCCTACATTGCTTCTACCAATAAAAGCAAATTCTGGTTTATCTGGTTTTGGACACAAATCAAAACTTGGTGCAGAAATAATATATTTAGCAGATTTAATAAGCATGCTGCAAAGGTATGTTAAGAGTTGGTTTTGGTTATTAATCAAATATAAAATTGAATTATTCTACATTTGAACGATAATAAATTTTTGAATAAAACTGCAAGTATCATTATGAATTTTATTAAACCAATAACAGTTTTTCTTTTTACGCTTATTTGTATAAACTCTTTTTCTCAAATCACAGAAAAAAATTACAAAATATTTTCTACTAAAGCAAATCAAGAAATAAAGCTTGACGATATAGCCAACGATATGGCAAACTACGATGTATTGTTTTTTGGAGAAGAACATAATGATTCTGTTACACATTATTTAGAACACAAATTATTTGAATTATTGTTTCAAAAATTTTCAGTTAATACAACTTTGTCTTTAGAAATGTTTGACAGAGATGTTCAAACCACAATGAACGAATATTTAAAAGGAGATATTAGAGAAAGAAATTTTTTAAAAGATACTAGAGTTTGGAATAACTATAGAGATTATAAACCCATGGTTGAGTTTGCAAAAAAAAATAATTTAGATATTGTGTGTGCTAATGCAGCAGGGCGTTACACTAATCTTGTAGGAAGAAAAGGACAAGAAGCTTTAATGGCATTAACAGAAGAATCTAAAGAAAATTTTGCTCCTTTACCTTATGATACTGCTTCAGGAAAATATTATGAAAAACTAATTGCACTAACTTCTCATAGTTCATCAACAGATACTAGCAAAAAAGCTATGCCTGTAATGGCAATGGGTGCATTTAATTTAATTTTAAGTCAATCTTTATGGGATGCAACGATGGCTTATTCCATTGTTGAATATTGGAAAAAACATAAGCAAAATAAAATCATGCACGTAAATGGCAGATTTCATAGCGATGAAGGATTTGCTGTTGTAACACAATTAAAAAAATATAAGTCAAAAATAAAATCACTTATAATCTCAACTGGTTCAGATGCATCTTTCCCAAATATTGATTGGAGTAAATTTACTCATCTTGGCGATTATATTATTATCACAGATCCATCAGTTCCTAAAACATATTAATAATATTTTCAGCACTTTTGTAACACAAAAATTGAGTTATGCAGTTTAGAAATTTTAAAATGGTAGGTTATGTGGTGTATGGTCGTGGAAGTTTTAATCAATTGAATGAAATTTTAGCACCACATCGAAAACAAAATGCTCCAATGATTTTTTTAGTTGATTATTTTTTTGAAGGAAAAGATTTAGTGAATAGAGTGCCACTTCAAATAAATGACAAACTCATTTTTGCTGATGTTACTTACGAGCCAAAAACTAAACAAGTTGATGCTTTAGCCCAACAATTAAAAGATGAATTTGGGTCTGTAAGTGGAGTAATAGGCATTGGTGGAGGTAGTACAATGGATTTAGCAAAAGCAGTTGCTTTAATGATGAATAATTCTGGTAGCAGTGCAGATTATCAAGGTTGGGATTTAGTTAAGCAACCTGGTGTTTATAAAGTGGGCATTCCAACTTTAAGTGGCACAGGTGCAGAAGTTTCAAGAACAACTGTTTTAACAGGACCAACAAAAAAATTAGGAATGAATAGTGATTTCACTCCTTTCGATCAAATTGTTTTAGATCCTGAACTTACAAAAAATGCTCCAGTAAATCAACGTTTTTATACAGGTATGGATTGTTATATTCATTGCATTGAAAGTCTTACCGGTACTTACTTAAACGAGTTTTCTAAAAGCTATGGAGATAAAGCTTTGCAATTATGTAGAGAAGTTTTTTTAAGTGGTGAAGTATGGAATGATAGTAATGATGATAAACTAATGATGGCTTCTTATGCAGGTGGAATGAGCATTGCTTACAGTCAGGTTGGTGTGGCTCATGCAGTAAGTTATGGATTAAGTTATTTGTTGGGCACCAAACATGGCATTGGCAATTGCATTGTGATGAATCATTTGGAAGAATATTATCCCGAAGGTGTTGCAGAATTTAAAAAAATGGTAGAGAAAAATAATATCGATATTCCAAAAGGTATTTGTAGTGGGTTAACTGATGAACAATTTGAAACCATGATGAATGTTAGTCTTGGCATGAAACCACTCTGGGAAAATGCGTTAGGAAAAAACTGGGAATCGATTATGACTCGTGAAAAATTGAGAGTTCTTTTCGAAAAATTATAATTTAAATCCTAACGTTAACATTACATTTTGAATATTGCCAGTTTGCACTGCAAACGTGTTGGCTTTATCATTTAAACGATAAGCAAATTGTGCATCATTTACAAGAGTTTGTGCAAAAGCAAGGTCTATAAACATGCCATGATTTCTATAACCTAATCCTCCACTTAAAACTAATCTATCAGCTTTTATGGCATCTGTATTATATGGACTTCCATAATATGCTACACCTGCTCTAAACATCCAAGGATCAAACTTTATTTCTCCTCCTAATTTAAAATTGAAATTACCCTTGTAACTATTTTTTGTAGCATTATTTAATGTGTTGTAATAATCTTTTACTAATTCGCCGTTATCATCTGTTTTTAAAAATCTGGCACCTTTATAATTTACAAATTCAATATCTGTACTTAAAAAAGCTCTTTGTTTTTTGGTATTCTCAACTTCTCTAAAAACATAACTTGCACTGGCAATAACTCTATATGGAGTTATTAATGTGTAATTTCTTTCACCAGCATTATTGTTATTTAAAGCATCACTTGTTTCACTTATAGTACCTGCATAAGCTTCAGTATTAGTAGTCATTGAAGCTCTTATTTTATCTTTAAAGCTGATGATTTGTGGAGAATGAAAAGCCAATCCTAAACGAATAAACTCAGCAGGTTTATAAATGGTTCCAAGTTTTAATCCTAAACCAATACCAGTTGATTGAAACGATTCTTTAAAAGTAAATTTGGCAAACTTGTTATTGAGATTATTGGTTACATCTGTTTCTGAATATTCTAATTCTCTTTTGTAACTTATTATTGGTATTGCAACAGTTCCTCCAACATAAAATTTATCGTTATAATTTCCAGCAAAAGCTAAAGCCAGTTCATTATATGCACCAAGAGTTTGAGCATTGTAATTTTGAATAACGCCACTAGAAATTGGTACTAAACTTTTATATCCAATAAACTTCCCAGAATTATCTGCAAGAGTATCTACTAAATAAGTTCTAAAAGCTAAGGATGAACCAAAAATATAATTCTTTAAAGCAGCATTGGTATCAGCTTTATCGCCAACTAATTCTTCTAAATATTGCTCACTAAAACTACTGTAATTATTCAGTCCTTTAAAACGAATATCATTATTATAATTAGCTATTTGATTAAACGAAATGGCAAATGCTGAACTTTTTAATTTGCTGTTAGTGTATTTTGCTCCTTGCCCTAAAACAATGCCTAAACCACTCAATCTAAAAATATTTTTATCACTATTATTTAATGTATCTCTATAATTAAATTTGTTGTTATTATTCAGTAGTCCACCATTAAAAACAAATTCTTTGGTTTTAAATAAACCAATACCTGCAGGGTTAATATTTACAGCAGAAATATCGCCACCTAAACTTCCCATAACACCACCAATGGCAACAACTCTTGCACTTCCATTTTGTGTAAACCATCCAGAACGCAAAGCTTCATCTGGAGTTTGAGAAATGGAATATGAAGAAAAAAATAGAATAAAAAAGTAAAAATATTTTTTCATGATATGGCTTTTCTAATGGTTTAAATCAATTAAATTTAAGGTCTTCCTTGTCTTGGTTTTTCTGTACTACTTCCTGTGCTATTAAATCCTCCACTATTACCACCAGCATTGCTACTTGGTGCAGAACCTGAGGTTTCAAAAGTTCTTGTTGGATTGATAGATGGAAATGAAATATTGTTTGAAGATTTTATTGATTTTATAGTTTTAATGTTGGTATTGTTATAATTAGTATTGGAATAAGATGTAATTTTTGTATTAATGCTATTGCCAGTTTTAATGTTGGTGTTTGCATAAGGAGTTAAATAATAGTAAGGAGAATGATAGTTTTGCCAACTCCAAATATTGTTTAAGTAAGGACTATTCCAAGTGTTATATCCATTATTACAATTACAATTATTGTATCTAATATCATTCCAATAACTATAGTCATCTATACAGCCCCATAAATATCTATTTCTAACTTTATAAGTTAAAAATCTGTCGTTATTATTATTTATTCTAATAGTGTTTCTATTTTCTTTTCTTACTTCATTTTCTCCAGTTGCAGGAGAATAATACAAATCATCTGGTGTTTGCATGTTTTTATATGCAGATTTGCAAGATGCAAAAACAACCAAAGAAAAAATTGAAATAATTAGTAATTTATTGTTCATAAAACATTTTTTAAAAATGATGAAATTGAACTTATCATACATTTGCTACCAATTGCTGATACAATAAGATTTCAAATACTTTACCAAAGTAATTTTTTTATTAGTCAAGTTTTGTTAAATATTTTAAAAAAGAGAAACTTGATTTTTATTTTGATTAAAATAGTGCAGCAATAAAAATTTATTTAACAATTTTAAAACAATCATCAAGAGTACTAAAAGTATATTATGGCAAAAGAATTAACATCAAGAGCACAAGATTATAGTCAGTGGTATAACGATTTAATTTTAAAAGGTCAGTTAGCAGATTATACTGCTGTACGTGGTTGTATGGTAATTAAACCTTATGGTTATGCTTTGTGGGAAAATATGAGAGATGTTTTGGATAAGATGTTTAAAGATACGGGCCATGTGAATGCTTACTTCCCATTGTTTGTTCCAAAAAGTTTATTTGAAGCAGAAGAAAAAAATGCAGAAGGTTTTGCAAAAGAATGTGCCATTGTAACACATTATCGTTTAAAAAACGATCCTTCAAAGCCAGGAAAATTAATGGTAGACCCTGAAGCAAAGCTGGAAGAAGAATTAATTGTTCGTCCAACTTCTGAAGCTATTATTTGGAGTACATATAAAGGATGGATTCAATCTTATAGAGACTTACCATTACTTATTAATCAATGGGCTAATGTAGTTCGTTGGGAAATGAGAACACGTTTGTTTTTACGTACTGCTGAATTTTTATGGCAAGAAGGTCATACAGCACATGCAACAAAAGAAGAAGCCATAATTGAAACAGAAAAGATTTTAGATCTCTATGCAGATTTTGCAGAAAATTGGATGGCAATGCCCGTTATTAAAGGTTTAAAAACTGCTAATGAACGATTTGCAGGTGCCGAAGAAACGTATTGCATTGAAGCTCTCATGCAAGATGGCAAAGCATTACAAGCTGGTACATCACATTTTTTAGGACAAAATTTTGCAAAAGCATTCGATGTAAAATTTAGTGATAAAGAAAATAAACTAGAATATGTTTGGGCAACAAGTTGGGGCGTTAGTACCAGATTAATTGGGGGTTTGGTTATGGCTCATAGTGATGATGATGGATTAATTCTTCCACCAAAAATTGCACCATTACAAGTTGTGATTGTTCCAATATATAAAAATGATGTTGAGAAAGGAATGATTGATAATAAGGTTCATGAATTGGTACATCAATTTAAAGATTTAAATATTCGAGTGAAGTATGATGATAGTGATAATAACAGACCAGGTTGGAAATTTGCCCAATATGAATTGCAAGGTGTGCCAGTTCGTTTAGCAATTGGTGTTAGAGATTTGGATAATAATGTAATTGAAGTAGCTCGTAGAGATACTAAAACAAAAAGCAGTGTAGACTTAAATGGCATTAGTTTTTATGTAAAAGAATTGCTCGATGAAATTCAATTGCACATGTTCAACAAAGCAAAAAAATATCGAGATGAACATATTACTAAAGCGAATAATTGGGATGAATTTGTAAATATTTTAGATACCAAAACCGGTTTTGTTTCTGCACATTGGGATGGTAGTTCAGAAACCGAAGATAAAATTAAAGAACTCACCAAAGCTAATATTCGTTGCATTCCATTAAATAATGAACAAGAAAATGGCGTTTGTATTTTAACGGGAAAGCTAAGTAAAGAAAGAGTTTTGTTTGCAAGAGCTTATTAATCTTTCAATAAAAAGATATGACTCATTTTGATAGAAAGGCACATTGGGAAAAAATTTATACAACAAAAGAACTTACAGAAGTCAGCTGGTATCAGCCAAAACCTTTAACATCATTAAATTTTATTCAATCATTTAATTTATCATTAGATGCAAGTATTATTGATGTAGGTGGAGGTGATAGTCTTTTGGTAGATGAATTATTAAACTTAGGGTTTACAAATATTACTGTATTAGATATTTCGTCTGCTGCCATTGAACGAGCAAAAAAAAGATTAGGAGAAAAAGCTGCTTTGGTAAAATGGATTGTTACTGATATTGCTAATTTTAAAACAACTGAAAAATTTGATTGTTGGCACGATAGAGCAGCGTTTCATTTTTTAACTTCAACTACTGATATAAATCAATATATACAAACAGTTTCATCTGCTGTTAAAGCAAATGGATTTTTAATAGTTGGTACATTTTCTGAAGATGGACCAACAAAATGTAGTGGTATAGAAATTAAACAATATTCTGCTGAAAATCTCGAAAAAAAATTTTCTTCTCATTTCAAAAAAATTTCATGCGAAATGATAAATCATGCTACACCTTTCAATACGGTTCAAAGCTTTTGTTTCTGCAAGTTTCAAAAAAAAATCTAACCAAAATCTCATTTTTTTTAAAGCCTTTTTGTAAAATTTTATACATCAATATTTCTTATTGCCAAAATAGTTTTGTATCTTTCTTTTTGCACGTCAATTTGTGAAAAAAATGAGAGCAATTAAATTTTAGGTGTATAAACTCAGTTGTTTTGTGAGTATCTATACTTTTTCTACGAATAACTTGTGAATTATGAGTGTATAATGATTAAAAATGTGCATTAGTCATCTAACAAATATTAATTCAAACAAAACAAAACTTTCGTTAGCACTCTCCTATTTTCGCTATGATTAAGGAATTGTTACCAAAATTACAAGTAGAAATTTTTTTAAAAATATTTTAGGATACACATTAAAATGGAATTGACTAACACGAACCGCGATAGAAAAAAAAGAAAAACCAGTTTGGATGTAAGCACCATGGTTTATGGAAAATTACCACCACAAGCAAGAGATTTAGAAGAAGCAGTATTAGGAGCATTAATGCTTGAAAAAAGTGGCTTCGATAATGTAATTGATGTAAACCTAAAGCCAGAGTGTTTTTATGTTGAAGCACATCAAATTATTTTTCAGTGCATGTACGATATGCAACAACGAGGTATGCCTATTGATATACTTACTGTTGTTGAAGAATTAAAACGAAAAGAACAATTAGATTATGTAGGTGGTCCATACTACATCAGCAAGCTCACCAATGTTGTTGTGAGTACTGCAAATATTGAATCTCATGCTAGAATTATATTAGAAAAATTTATTCAAAGAGAACTTATTAAAATTAGTGGTGAAACGATTAGTGATGCTTATGAAGATAGCACTGATGTTTTTGATTTGTTAGATGAAACAGAGTCAAAAATGTTTAAAATAACCAATAATTATTTAAAGAAAAATTTTGAAGATATTGGAACTGTGTTGGCAAAAACCATGAACAGAATCGATGAACTGCGAACACAAAAAGATGATATTAGTGGTGTTACAAGTGGGTTTAAAAGTATTGATAGGGTTACATTTGGTTGGCAAAAATCTGATTTAATTATTCTAGCAGCAAGACCCTCTGTTGGTAAAACTGCATTTGCATTAAATCTTGCACGTCATGCAGCATTACATCCTACAAAGCCTACTGCTGTTGGATTTTTTAGCTTAGAGATGGGAGCTAGTCAATTAGTACAACGTATTTTAAGTGCAGAAAGTGAAGTGAACATGGATAAAATTTCTCGTGGTAAATTAGAAGATTACGAGTATGCTCAAATTCATAGCAAAGGAATAAAAAAATTAGAAATTGCCCCTTTTTATATTGATGATACAGCAGCTTTAAACATTTTTGAATTTAGAGCAAAAGCCAGAAGATTAGTTAATAAACACAATGTTGGTTTAATTATTATTGACTATTTGCAACTCATGAGTGGTACAAATGAAAGAGGTGCAAATCGGGAACAAGAAATTAGTAATATTTCTAGAAATTTAAAAGCATTAGCTAAAGAATTGAATGTTCCAATCATTGCTTTATCTCAGTTGAGTCGTGCATTAGAAACTAGAAAAGAAAGTAAGATGCCTCAATTGAGTGATTTAAGAGAGTCTGGAGCAATTGAGCAAGATGCAGATTTGGTTATGTTTATTTACAGACCAGAGTACCATCAATTAAATACCAACGAACAAGGCGAAACTACAGAAGGGGAAACACATATTAGAATTGCAAAACACAGAAACGGATCTTTAGATACTATTAAACTAAGGGCTTTATTGAAAATTCAAAAATTTGAAGAATGGGGAGATGATAATATTAGTGGAATGATGGGTGGCGGAAATTGGAAACCTGTTGGTCCAACACCAATTGGTACAGATAGTGATAATACAACTGGAGGAAGGTTTTTTGTTCAAGGAAGTAAAATGAACACTGGAGATTTCGACGAAGGTTTTGAAAATGAAGACCCTTTTTAATTTGTTTTTCGATGATTAAAAAGCTTCCCTATTTTTTTCAACCCACAATAAATAATCAACAACAAATTATTCTTAATGAAGAAACCAGTAAACACTGTATTAGAGTATTAAGAATGAAAGCTGGTGATCAGTTACAACTAACCAGTGGAATTGGAGATTTATATACTGTTGAAATTATTAATGCTAATAAAAACGCATGTGTAGTAAAAAAAATTAGTTATATTTTTTCTCCAAAAAATATCAAGCAACTTACCATTGCCATTTCTCCTTTAAAAAATACCAGTCGATTCGAATGGTTCTTAGAAAAAGCAACAGAGCTGGGCATTTCAAACATATTACCTATCATTTGTAAAAGAACAGAAAGGCAACTTTTTAAGTTGGAAAGAATGCAAAATATTTTAATCGCTGCAATGTTACAAAGTCAGCAATGTTATTTACCTCATCTGTCAGAACCCATAGCAGTAAATGATTTCATTCAAACAACAATTGCTAAAACAAAATTTATTGCACATTGTTTAGATGAAAATAAAAAACAAGTAAAAGATTTTATTAGTGGAGAAATGTTAATGATGATAGGACCAGAAGGAGATTTTGCACCAGAAGAAATTGCATTAGCATTGCAAAATAATTTTATTCCAGTAAGTTTAGGAAATACAAGATTAAGAACAGAAACTGCAGGTGTTGTTGCTGCAACACTTTTACAATTAGGCTAATCTTCCAAAACCTTTTCCATTGCTGTACTTCTAGAACCTTTAACTAAAATAGTTGTATTTAAAAAATGTTGGTTTTGGTACCATTCTTTTGCTTCAATAGAAGTATTAAAAAATAAAAATCGTGTTTGCAATTTCTTAAAATCTCCACCAACTAGCACCACATTATTCCAATGAAATTGTTGAATGAGTTGAATAATTTTTTCATGTTCAGCACTACTTTCTACTCCTAATTCCATCATGCCACCAAGCATTAAAACTTTTTTTTCTGCTTCGATTTTTGCAAAATTTTCGATGGCTGCACTCATGCTTGTTGGATTGGCATTATAAGCATCTAAAATAATAGTATTACTGCCTTTTTGAATCAGTTGAGAACGACTATTTGAAGGGGTATAATTTTCAATGGCAGTTTTAATTTTGGCATCAGGCACATTAAAATATTTTCCAATAGTTACTGCAGTTAAAATATTTGATACATTATAATCTCCTATTAATTCAGTTTGAATAATTGGGTCTTCAAACTCACTTGTAATTTCTACACTTAAAAACGGATTTGATGATTTAATTTTTCCTATTACTAATCCTTCATTTGTTCCATATTTTACTAAACTTTTTATTCCAACACTCATGGATTGCAAATAATCAAAGTCCCAATAAACAAAAGCAGTTCCATTATTTGCTCTTAAAAAATCAAATAATTCTCCTTTGCCTTTTTTTACCCCTTCAACACCACCAAAACCTTCTAAATGAGCTTTGCCACAATTAGTAATTAAGCCATGTGTTGGCAATGTATAAGAGCAATAGCTTTCAATTTCTTTTTGGTGATTGGCTCCCATTTCAATCACAGCTATTTCTGCATCAGAATGAATCGATAATATGGTTAATGGTACACCAATATGATTGTTTAAATTACCCTTTGTTGTGTAGGTTTTAAAATGAGTAGAAAGAACAGCACTTACCAACTCTTTGGTAGTTGTTTTTCCATTACTACCAGTAATTGCAATAAATGGAATATTGAATTGTTGTCGATGATGTTTGGCTAATTGTTGTAAAGCTTCTAAAACATTATTTACTTTAAAAATCTTATCATCAATTATATTAACTTCTTCATCAATAACAACTGCTGAAGCACCCAATTCTATTGCTTTTACAGCAAATAAATTACCATTAAAATTTTCTCCTTTAAGTGCAAAGAATATTTCTCCTGTTTGCAACTTTCTGGTATCTGTTTGTACAAAAGGATGGTTTAAAAAAATAGCATAGAGCTGTTCTATAGTTGGGCTCATGAAATTATTTTTTTCCTTTTAAATATCCTAACTGATTTAAACAAGCCATGAGAATATTTTTTCTAATGGTCATCATATCAATATCATGTGCACCTTCTATGTTTAAAACAAAAAAAGAAGGATGTTTATTTTCTTCAATCCAGCCAACAATCCAACCTAAAGATTTGCCATCTTCCTTATAACCCCAACCAGTTTTATAGGCTAAAGTATAGTTGCTATTACTTTCTTGAATCATTATTTTTTTAACAACATCCATAGTGTTTTTGTAAAAAGGCAATTGATGAAAGTAAAGTTTTTTTACAAAACCCAAATTTTCGTCTGGTGTAATTTTTAAACTATTGTTTATCCAAAAAGAATCTATGGGTACAGTAATTTTTTTAGTGCCATAACTTAAACTATCTAACCACATTTGCATGGTAGGCTTTCCAATTCTTCTGGCAACTTCTTGATAATAGGGCAATGCAGAAAATTTAAAAGCTTGTTCCATGGTTAAATCTTGATTCCAATCAGTAATTTTTCTAGTTACTCCATCCCAGGGAATCACCATTTTTGAATTCACAATTTTGCCAGTTTGTAAACCAATTAAGGAGTTTACAATTTTAAAAGTTGATGCAGGCAGAAATGCAGAATCTTTATATCGAGCAAGATTATAAATGTTGAAATTTCCTTGTGCATTATTATAAATAGCAAAAGTGCCTTCAACCTTATTTTCATCAAAATATTTTTTTAAACCATCTTCTATTTTAATATTACTAGAACTGCAAGAGGTTAAAAAAATTATTAAAATGAAAAAAGAAAAACTTGCGAAAATATTTTTAACAAGAGGAGTCATCGGATACTATTTTTTATATTGATGCACAAAAGTATTGTGTGTAGAATGAATTATGGATAAAATTAAAACATCAAATCATTCGTTTTTCGGTTCAAAATCTTACGATTTTAAATAATTTTAACATCTTTAACCTCAATACTTAAACTTTTTAGTCGAAACCACAAAATTCTTTTTTTATATGTTATCCACAACCCCTACTTTTGCCAACTCTAAATTGGGAAGTAGTATCTTTTTTTAATGGGTTAATTTTTTTTTGTTACAGTATTATCTTTAAATAAAGTTTAATAGTAATAAAAAAAGTGCCTTTACGTCTTAGAGGCAATATAAAACTAAGTCAATCAAACCCCAAGCCACAAAGAACTACAGCCACAATAGAAGTGCATCTACAGCTATTTATTAGCGTGTGATGTATTGTAAACATTATAAAATCATAAGTATTTTTTATGGCATTTAAAAAAGAAGTCACTCGCACCAGACCAATCTTCTCGAAAATTACCATCAGTCTTGCTTCTCCAGATTCTATTTTGGAAAGAAGTTTTG
>JAYVBS010000278.1:0-2357 GCA_043750315.1 Chitinophagaceae bacterium | reverse complement strand
TAATTTTAAAATTGAATCACTAAATTTAAATAATAATTTAGTTGATGCAATTGATAAAGAAACAAAAATTTACTTTTCAGGAACCATAATGAGCATTTTATTTTTAGGAGTAATTGGGTCATTACTTGGGTCAGTTATTACAAAAACAAAAGCAATAAATTAATTTATGGATGTATCTATTATCATACCACTTTTTAATGAAGATGAATCATTGCCAGATTTGTGCAATTGGATAACAAGAGTAGTTAATGAAAATAATTTAAGCTACGAAGTAATTTTAATTGATGATGGAAGTTATGATAATAGTTGGAATGTAATAAGCAATATATCAAAAGCTAACCAAAATTTTAAAGGCATTCGTTTTCAAAGAAATTATGGTAAAAGTGCCGCATTAAATGAAGGGTTCAGAGCCTCACAAGGTGAAGTGATTATTACTATGGATGCTGATATGCAAGATAGTCCAGATGAAATTCCATCTCTTGTAAAAATGATTCATGAAGGAAATTTTGATATTGTTAGTGGTTGGAAAAAGAAACGATATGATAATACATTAACCAAAAACATTCCATCAAAATTTTTTAATGCAGCAGCTAGAATGAGTAGTGGCATTAAATTACACGACTTTAACTGTGGCCTAAAAGCTTACAAACAAAATGTAGTAAAAAGCATTGAAGTGTATGGAGAAATGCATAGATACATTCCTGTAATTGCAAAATGGAATGGCTTTAAAAAAATTGGTGAAAAAGTTGTTGAACATAGACCCAGAAAATTTGGTGTAACAAAATTTGGTTGGGAAAGATTTATAAATGGATTTTTAGATTTAGCTACAATAAATTTTGTTAGCAAATTTGGCAAAAGGCCAATGCATTTTTTTGGCCTATATGGAACCCTATGTTTTATGATTGGTTTTATCATGAGTATTTATTTGTTATTATTTAAACTTATGGATAATCAATTTGCTTTAACAAATAGACCAGCTTTTTTTATTGCTATGGTTGTAATGATTATTGGCATGCAACTTTTCTTAACTGGATTTATAGCAGAACTAATTTCAAGAAATTCATCAACGAGAAACGAATACCTTATAGCACAAAAAATAGGACTTTAATTCAATCGAATTTTTGCAATTATCAAAAATAAATATTATCATTATTGGTTCTGCATTTCCACTTCGTGGTGGTGGCATTGCAACTTTTAATGAAAGGCTGGCAAAGCAATTTCAAGACGAAGGTCATACAGTTGCTATCTACTCATTTTCTTTACAATACCCAAGTTTTCTTTTTCCAGGAAAGTCTCAATACTCTACAGAGAAAGCACCACAAGGATTACAAATTAATTCTTGTATCAATTCAATTAATCCTTTTAACTGGATTAAAATTGGACTTCAATTAAGACAACTTAAACCAGAAATTATTGTTGTAAGATATTGGTTGCCTTTTATGGGCCCATGTTTTGGAACAATTTTAAGAATTGCAAAAAAGAATACTTACAGTAAAATAATTTGCATAGCCGATAATATTATTCCACATGAAAAAAGAATCGGAGATACTGCTTTTACAAAATATTTTGTAAAACCAATTGATGCATTTATTTGCATGAGTAAAAATGTATTGAATGATATAAAATTATTTTCATCAAAACCTGTACAATTAGTTGCTCATCCTTTGTATGATAATTTTGGTGAGATTATTTCAAAAGAAGAAGCTAGAGAAAAATTACAGTTAAAAAAAGAAGATACTATTTTTTTATTTTTTGGATTTATAAGAAAATATAAAGGACTCGATTTATTAATTGAAGCTATTCATTTGATAAAAAATAAAAATCTATCTCAACATCCAACATCCAACATTCAACATTTAAAATTATTAGTTGCTGGAGAATTTTATGAGGATAGAAAATTATATGATGAATTAATAAGAAACTTTGGACTTGAAAACGATATTATTCTTCAAACAGAATTTATACCTAATGAAGATGTAAAATATTATTTCTGTGCTGCAGATTATGTAATTCAACCTTATAAAAATGCTACACAAAGTGGCGTAACTCCATTAGCCTACCATTTCGAAAAACCAATGTTAGTAACTAATGTAGGAGGTTTACCTGATTTAATTGTCGATAAAAAAGTAGGTTTGGTGGCTGAACCAAATGCTATTGATATAGCCAATAAAATAGAAGAATTGATTATATTTGAGAAAGATTTCTTTGTTGAAAACATCAAACAAGAAAAGAAAAAATTTCATTGGAATAATTTAACATCAGCCATTATAAATAGTTCCAATGTAGACCAAAACTAAAATCTAATGCCATCTCCACATAATATAATAGAAAAAAATACCATTGATAAATTAGGATAC
>JAYVBS010000277.1:0-5510 GCA_043750315.1 Chitinophagaceae bacterium | reverse complement strand
TTTCTTTTTCTTTCAATAAAATTGGTTTAAATAAAAAAAATCAAACTACAGATTCATTGCTTTATGCTAATGAATCACATTTCAAAAATATTCAACAATTAACTTTTGGTGGAGATAATGCCGAAGCTTATTGGAGTTATGATGGCAAAAGTTTAATCTTTCAAAAAACCAACTCTAAAGAAGGAATAGATTGTGATCAGATTTTTATGGGTAACATTCCTCAAAACTTAAATGAAAAATTTACCTACAATTTAGTTAGCACTGGAAAAGGAAGAACTACTTGTAGTTATTTTTTACCAGATAAAAAACATGTAATTTATGCCAGTACTCATTTAGGAGAAGATGCTTGCCCACCTAATGTTGATAGAGCAAAATATGGCAATAAATATATATGGCCTGTGTATGAAAGCTATGACATTTTTATGGCGGATTTTAACGGTAAAATTGTAAAGCAATTAACCAATCATAAAGGATATGATGCTGAAGGAACTTTATCTCCTGATGGTAAAAAAATGATTTTCTGTTCAACTCGTGACGGTGATTTGGATTTGTATGTAATGAATTTAAAAACTGAAAAAGTAAAAAGAATTACATCTGCTCTTGGTTATGATGGAGGAGCTTGGTTTAGTCCTGATGGAAAGAAAATTGTTTGGAGAGCTAGTCGCCCTAAAACTGATGCAGAAATTAAAGAGTATAAAGATTTATTAAAAGAAGGATTGGTTGCACCAACAAAAATGGAAGTTTGGGTTGCAGATGCTGAAGGTTCTAATGCAAAACAAATTACTAATTTGGGTAATGCCAATTGGGCTCCAAATTTTACACCAGATAGTAAGCACATTATTTTTTGTAGTAATCATGAATATAAAAGAGGATTCCCTTTCAATATGTATTTAACCGATATTGATGGTAATGGCTTAGAAAAAATTAGTAGAGATAAAGGCTTTGATGCTTTCCCTATGTTTAGTCCTGATGGTAAAAAAATAGTTTTTTCGAGTAATAGAAATAATGGAGGAACTAGAGATACTAATTTATTTATTGCTGATTGGGTAAATTAGTTTAACGAATTAGTTATAAGCTGAGTAACATTATATCTTGTTGCTAACCATGTATTTTTAATGGGTACAACCCAATTGTTTTCTAATTCTTTTTTTGTTGCAACTAGATTATTAAAAAATAAAGTATCGGCTGTAATAAATTCATTTTCTAATGCATAATTAATTTGTTGCATAGGCAGTATTTGAATTTTTTCTTTAATTATAAATGCCAAATTCTGCCTATGAAAAAAATCAATCTTTAAATCTTGTTCTAATTGCTTAATTAATCTTACACTAGTATCTGTGCTACATCCTCCAACTGAGGTATTAGTTTCATCTGCCATAAATATTATAAACTGACCAAATATTAAATTAGCAAAACCTTTTACAGGTGCACCATGACTTTTCCATTGTTCAATAAAATTGGTTAATGTGGGTTCAATACTTAATGCTTCTGATATATTTAGCATTCTATCACTTTGATATATCCAAACTTTCGATTCGTCATTAAAATCAGATGGTAAATATTTTTTTATTGATAAATAATCAATCATTTCTATTTCTTTTAGGTATAACTAGGAAAAAAAATACAACTGTAAAAATTAAGGCTTTAACAAAAGCTAAAATTAGATTTCTGCTTGCCCAAAATCCTTCAATTTCAGTTGTGAAATAACTAACACCAAGTGATATTGCAAAAAAAAGTAAAAGTAAAAACCAAAACTGTTTTGAACTATTGTTATTCATAAAAAAGTTTTTTGTTTTAAAATAATGTTACAAACTAGCAGCAACTATTTCTGCAATATCTAAAACCTTAATATCTTCTTCTTTTTCTTTGTTTTTAACTCCATCAGTTAACATAGTATTACAGAATGGACAAGCTGATGCTATAATTTTAGCACCTGTATCTATAGCTTCATTTGTTCTTTCAAAATTTATTCTTGTGCTTCCTGGTTCATCTTCTTTAAACATTTGTGCCCCACCTGCACCACAGCACAATCCATTACTTTTGCATCTTTTCATTTCAACTAAATCTGCATCCAAAGCCTCTAATACCTTACGGGGTGCTTCATAAATATTATTGGCTCTGCCCAAATAACAACTATCGTGAAAACTAATTTTCTTGCCTTTAAAGGTACCACCTTCTTTTAATATTATCCTTCCTTCATTAATTAATTGTTGTAAAAGTGTGGTATGATGAATAACTTCATAATTACCACCCAATTCTGGGTATTCATTTTTTAAAGTATTAAAACAGTGAGGGCAAGTTGTTACAATTTTCTTAATTCCATAACCATTCAGAACTTGAATGTTTTGATAAGCCATCATTTGAAATAAAAATTCGTTGCCAGCTCTTCTTGCTGGATCACCAGTACAAGCCTCTTCTTTGCCAAGAATAGCATATTCAATACCAACATGATTTAAAATTTCAACAAAAGCTTTTGTAATTTTCTGAGCTCTTGCATCAAAACTTCCTGCACAGCCAACCCAAAATAAAACTTCTGGTGATTTTCCATTTGCTATAAACTCTTGTATTGTTGGTACGTTCATGTATTTATTGATTTCTTTAAAAAGCTAATTATTACTTATTAAATTCAATTTAACGCCATAACTATCGTCTTGATATTTTGCTGGAATTGGTGTTGGTTGCCAGATATAATGCAAAAACTCTTTATAAATTAATCCAATACCTTTGGCATAAACTTCAATACTATAATTTTTTTCGTTATAAACCGATGCATTGAATGATGTTGGTATTTGAGTGTTTTGTTGAAGAATTGTATAGGTATTTGCTATAACTCCTTTCTTAGTAGTGAAATTTTGGTTCAAATTTCTATATTGATAATCCCAATTATCTAAATAATAATATGCCGATGGTAGAATGGTATTGATATAAATATTCCCTTTCCAAAAAGTATTTTCTGAAACAGGATTTACTAAAGTCACATAACGCAAATTGTTATCTACAAACTCAATAGAATTTTCTGTTATAGTAGTAAAATACGTAGCAGTAAAACGCCAAGGTTGTGTTGCTAAAGTATCTCTTAGATATCTAAATATTCTGAAATTTTTTCTATTTTGAACATCAAAAAAAATACTCTCAACGCTATCTTTTGCTAAATAACTTCTTGTTGCTAAAGCTGCACCAAAATTTACAGTTACAGTAGAATCTAATCGGTATGTAAAAGTTTTTCCAACAACTAAAGGATATAATTCAGAAATTGATGCTAATGTTAATGATTCTGATTCTTTTTTACAAGAACTCACTACTATGCATAAAATAATTGCAATCCAAAACTTCATGAATAAATTATTTACTTAATAAAGTTAATACATTTTCAATTCTTGTAATTGTTTCATTCTTTCCTAAAAAAGTTGCAATGTCAAAAACACCTGGTCCAAATTTACCTCCAACTAACATCATTCTTAAAGGCATCATTAATTCACCCACTTTATTTTCTTGTGCTGTTGCCAATGCCTTAAACTCCTGTTCTAGTTCTATAGATGTTGAAGCAAAATTTGTTTGCCATTGTGAGATAATTTGCTTAAAAAACAATGTTTTCTTTTCATCCCATTTTGGCTGAATAGTACTGATATCAATATTTGTAGGGGTAACAAAAAAATATTGGGCTTGATCAACAAAATCTGATAATAAAGTACAACGATCTTTCACTAAGTTAATTATTGTAATTAATTTTTGATCGTTTTCAATAGCAATATTTTTAGCAGCTAATTGATTTTCTACATCTTTCAATAAAGTTTCAGCATCTAATTTTTTAATCCATTCATGATTAAACCATTTCGCTTTTTCGAAATCGAATTTTGCACCAGCTTTATGTACACGTTCTAAAGAAAATTTTTCTACTAATTCATTCAATGAAAAAATTTCTTGTTCCGAGCCACTGTTCCAACCCAACATAGCAAGCATGTTGATGAATGCTTGTGGTAGAAACCCTTTTTCTTTAAAGCCTTGAGTAATTTCATTTGTTTTAGGGTCTAACCAATCCATAGCAAACACTGGAAAACCTAAACGATCACCATCTCTTTTGCTCAATTTACCATGGCCATCTGGTTTTAATATTAATGGAAGATGTGCCCATTGAGGCATTTTATCTAATCCAAATAAATATTGCCATAGTAAAATATGTACAGGTGCAGATGGCAACCATTCTTCACCTCGAAAAGCATGTGAAATTTGCATTAAAAAATCATCAACCACTACAGCTAAATGATAGGTTGGCATTTCATCGGCTTTCAGTAAAACTTTATCATCAACTTGAGTTGTATCAAAAATTACTTCACCTCTAATTAAATCAGTAAATTTTATTTCTTGATTTGGTTCAATTTTTATTCTAATAACATGTGGAATTTTTGCATTTAATAATTCTTGGGTTTCATCTTTATTAAGAGCTAAAGAATTTTTTAAACTTCCTCTTGTTGTATGCCCATATTGAAAATTGGGAATCTCTTTTCTTTTTTCATCTAATTCTTCAGCTGTATCAAAAGCATAATAAGCTAAGCCTTTAGTTACCAATTTTTCAGCATATTTTTTGTATAATTGTTTTCTTTCACTTTGTCGGTATGGTTCAAATGGTCCTCCATGTATAGTACTCTCATCTGGCTGCAGGCCACACCATTCAAGGGTTTTAAAAATATATGATTCTGCACCTTCAACAAAACGAGTTTGATCTGTATCTTCTATTCTTATAATGAATTTTCCATTATTATGTTTCGCAAAAAGATAATTGTATAAAACAGTTCTAACGCCACCTAAATGTAAACCTCCTGTTGGGCTTGGTGCAAATCGTACTCTAACATTTTGATTCATTTTGCAAATGTAAAGCAGGAATTAAAAAATTGATGATTGTGTTGGTGTATTTATAGTTAAAACCTACTTTTTTGAATAAAGTTCTTGCAATGCTTGTTCGAGTAAAGGAAATTTAAACTGAAATCCTGTTTTTATAATTTTGCTACATGATACTCTACTTCCCTTAAGAATTAATTGGGCCCTTTCACCAAGAATAATTTTTAATATAAAATTGGGAACGTTTGGCAACCATATTTTTTTATGTAGTTGTTGTGCCAATGCAAGTGTAAATCTTTCATTATTTTTAAATTCTGGTGCAACGCCATTATAAGCTCCTTGCATGTCATCATTTTCAATTGCTTGCATATATATATTGCACAAATCTTCAATATGAATCCAAGAAATATATTGTTTTCCAGAACCTAAAACAGCACCAAAATTAAATTTAATTGGCTTAGCCATTTCTACTAATGCACCACCATTTGTACTTAAAACTATCCCTGTTCTAATTTTTACAGTTCTTATATTAATTGTTTTGAACTGATCAACAATTGCTTCCCATTTAAAACAGGTTTCTGCTAAAAAGTCGTTGGATGGTTGATCGGTTTCTTCATAAATTTTTTGTGTAGTTTTAATACCATAATATCCTATTGCTGATGATGAAATAAAAG
>JAYVBS010000276.1:0-5513 GCA_043750315.1 Chitinophagaceae bacterium | reverse complement strand
TTATCAGCAACCATTAATTTAAGTGCAGCAGTAAAACCATTCATTGCAGCGATTGCATTTTTAATGTTTTGATGTAAACTTTCTTTTTCAATTTTAGTTAACTGAGATGCATTTATAGAATCTGTAAGGGCAGCACCAAAAACACTTAGTCCTCCTTGATTTTGTAGTATTGATAATTCTACATGTTCTTTTGTTGGCTTTTTTAAATTTTTCAATGCAGCTAAATAATAGTCATTTGCATTTTGCAAATAAGAGCTTAATATTTTAAGACGTTCATCTAATAATGCATATGGTTGGTTAATAATATAATCGCATGAGCCACTAATATTATATATAGATGCATCCCATTCCTGAATTTTAAAAACAGTAGTGTACCAGATATCACTTTCCAACTGGTTTTTAATAATCTTGAAACTAATTTTATAATTTTCACCAAGCTGTTTATAATCGAATTTGTTTAATGAATCAATCCAGTTTTTCGAGAAAGAAATATTACTTACAAAAGTTGAGCTGTCTGGAACAATTAACTTATCATAATACTTACCATACCCAGAATAAATAGAACCACTAGGATAATTTTTCCAATAAGCATCCAGAAATGTATCTTCAAATCTTGTAAATGCTGTATCGGTATTATTATTATTTTGTGTATTAGAATTGCAACCAAAATTTAATAATAGCAGTACAACAAAAAGTGTATAAAAATTATTTTTCATTTTGTTTAATTTATTTATGAGGGTTAATTGTAGTAATTATTAATTGTTGTTTTCATTGGTAATAATTATTCGTTTAGTAAATATCAGAAAGTAAATTATCACAAGTAAAGTTATTGTAGCAGTTATTATAAAAGCAATTTTAGCATTAAACATAAACCAAATTAATCCTGTAAGGGTACTTGCAAACATTGTGCAAATGCTTTGCAGTCCAGAAAATGTTCCAATTGCTGTTGCCATATCTTGCTTTTTTGTAATGTTAGAAATCCACGCTTTTGAAATACCCTCTGTTGCAGAAGCATAAATGCCATAAAGAAAAAAAAGTCCGAAAAATAAATAAAGGTTAGTGTTTACAGCAATTCCGAAATAAACTGTTGCGAATAACACAAGTCCGAAGATAAAAATTATTTTCAGACCAACTTTGTCTGCAAGAATACCAACAGGAAAAGCAAATAAAGCATAAATAAGATTGTAAAAAATATAAAGTCCTATAACTATTGAATCTTCAAGTCCTGATTGCTTTGCTTGTAGTAAAAGAAAAATATCTGAACTATTGAATAGTGTAAATATCAAAAGCCCTAATACAACTTTTCTGTATTCTGGAGAACTCGCTTTCCAATATTTTAAGAATGAAAAAAATGGAATTTTAATTTTTATTTTATGCTCATTTACTTTTTTATCTTTTAAATAAACTGAAAATAAAACTGCAAATAATCCAGGTATAAATGCAATGAAAAAAAGTGTCTTATAGTCTTGTGGATTAAAATACAAATAAAGCAAAGCCAATGAAGGTCCAATTACTGCTCCTAAAGTGTCCATTGAACGATGAAACCCAAAAACCCTTCCTTTTGTTTCAGGTGTTGCTTCGTCTGAAAGAATTGCATCTCTTGCACCTGTACGAATACCTTTACCAAAACGGTCAATTGTTCTTGCAAAAAATATCCAAAGTGGAAACGTGAAAATTGCCATCATTGGTTTTGAAATAGAGCTTAAAAAATAACCCATTTGAACAAAAGGAACTCGTCTGTTTGAATTATCAGAAAGTTTGCCGAAATAACCTTTGCTAAGTCCTGCTGTTGCTTCAGCAACACCTTCAAGTATGCCAATTAAAACAATTGAAAAACCTATTGATTTTAAATAAATGGGCATTATCGGATACAGCATTTCGCTTGCTAGGTCTGTTAGCAAACTAACCAAAGATAAAATCCAAACTGTTCGTGTAATATACTTCAAATTAGCGTTTAATTGTTGTTGAATTTAAATTATAATCTACTTTTTTAGTAGTTAATCTATTCTAGAATAAGTCAAAAAATTAGACTATCAAAACTAACGCAAGCATAATATCTTTGAAAAAACATTTAAAAAATTATGAGTATAGAATGGAAAGGAGTTTTTCCTGCATTGACTACAAAATTTACTAAAGATGATAACATTGATTTTGATTTACAAACAAAGAACTTAGAAGCTCAATTGGCTGCTGGTGTAAATGGAATTATATTAGGTGGTACATTGGGAGAGTCAAGTGTTCTTACAAATGAAGAAAAAGAAGCTTTAGTAAGGTTTAATGTAGAGCAAGTAAATGGAAGAGTACCTGTAGTAATAAATATAGCTGAGGGATCAACTAAGGAAGCAATAAGATTAGTTCAAGCAGCAGAACAGTGGGGTGCAAAAGGATTGATGATGTTGCCTCCAATGAGGTACAAACCAGATCATAGAGAGTGTGTAAATTATTTTACTACTGTGGCAAAATCAACTTCTTTACCTATCATGATTTACAATAATCCTATAGATTATAAAACAGAAGTTACTTTAGATATGTTTGAAGAAATGATTGCTTGTGACAATATTCAAGCCATCAAAGAATCAACTAGAGATGTATCAAATGTAACAAGATTGATCAATAGATTTGGAACAAGATTAAAGATATTATCAGGAGTAGATACCATCGCTATGGAAGAATTATTAATGGGTGCTGATGGATGGGTTGGAGGACTTGTTTGTGCATTTCCTGCAGAAACTGTTGCACTATATAGGTTGATTAAAGCAGGAAGAATACAAGAAGCATTAAACATTCACAGATGGTTTTTACCATTACTTGAATTAGACATTCATCCTAAACTTGTACAATACATCAAATTAGCCGAAACTCAAACTGGTATTGGAAGCGAATATGTAAGAGCACCAAGATTAGAATTGATTGGAGATGAAAGAAAAGTAGTGTTAGACATTATAAACACAGGTATAAAAAACAGACCATCATTACCTGATTATTTATCACTTCCAGCATAATGAATATTAATCGTAACAACATAGCAAATATATCTCAGCAAGTATGGCAAGGGTATTTAGAAAATAAAAACCTAAGCTTATTGAAAAGAGAAGAAATGTTAAAAAATATTGCTTCTGAAATAGAAGCACTTGGAGAAGAATTAATTAAAACAGCCATGGAAGAAAGTAATCTTCCTGAAGGTAGAATTGTAGGCGAAAGAGGCAGAACCTTAAACCAACTTCTTAGTTTTGCTGCTGCTTGTAAAAGAGGAGATTGGATGGAGTTGTCTATAGATACTGCTGATGCAAATAGAACACCTCCAAAACCTGACTTAAGATCCATGATGATTCCAATAGGCCCTGTGTTGGTATTCGGTGCAAGCAATTTTCCTTTAGCTTTCTCAACAGCAGGTGGAGATACAGCATCAGCTTTAGCAGCAGGTTGTTCAGTAGTTGTGAAAGCACATCCAGGTCACATAAAAACATCGAGATTGGTTGCTAAAGCAATCAGTAAAGCTTTAGAAAAATCTAACCTTTCTCAAAATATTTTTACTCATGTAGAAGACAACCAAACTAATGAGTTGGCTACTGAATTGATAAAGGATAAAAATATAAAATCAATTGCATTTACGGGGTCTCCAATTGTAGGAAAAGCAATCTGGAAAATGGCTAATGAAAGAAAAGAGCCAATTCCAGTATTTGCAGAAATGAGTAGTATAAATCCCATTTTCATTTTACAAGAAAAAATGAAAACAGAACATACAAGTTTAGCAACTTTATTAGCAGCATCTATTAATATGGGTTCGGGACAATTTTGCACAAATCCAGGATTACTAATAGTGCTTAAAGGAAAAGAAACTACTTTATTTTTAGATCAAATAATACAAGAATTTTCTAAAGTAAAACCTACCAAAATGCTAAATCAAGGAATAGCAGACAACTATAGAAAAACTAAAACCATTACTTTAACTCAACCAAATATTACGCTGCTTTCAGAAAGTAGTTTCCCTGCAGAGCAAGATGAAGTAATTCCAACTATTGCTACAGTTGAAGCTTCTGATTTCATTACCAATGAATCACTTCTTAGTGAAGTTTTCGGAGCATTTTCATTAGTTGTAAAATGTGAAACCATTAATGAGATGGAAGATGTTGCAACTTTTATTGACGGTCAACTTACATCTACTTTTATGGCAACCATTACAGATTTAATTCAAAACGAAAGACTAGTAGATCTTGTAAAAGAAAAATGTGGAAGGTTAATCATTAACAATGTACCAACAGGTGTAGAGGTAAATAATTCTATGCATCATGGTGGGCCTTGGCCTTCAACAACAGATAGTAGATTTACAAGTGTAGGAACAGGAGCAATAAAAAGATTTATTAGACCCATGTCTTTTCAAAACTATCCAAATGATTTATTGCCAGAAGCATTAAAAAATGAAAACCCGCTTATGCTATTAAGAAAAGTAAACAATACTTTAACTTTAGACAGTATAAAATAATATGACAGCAAATATATTTACTTGCATAGATGCTCACACTTGTGGTAATCCTGTAAGACTTGTTAAAGCAGGTGGACCAAAGCTTATTGGTAACACAATGAGTGAAAAAAGGCAAGACTTTCTTAAAAATTGGGATTGGATTAGAACTGGACTTATGTTTGAACCAAGAGGTCATGATATGATGAGTGGAAGTATTCTTTATCCACCTCATGATCAAAATAATGATGTAGCTGTTTTATTTATTGAAACAAGTGGTTGCTTACCTATGTGTGGGCATGGTACTATAGGTACAATTACAATAGCAATAGAACATGGACTTATCATTCCAAAAGAAATAGGAAAAGTAAGAATGGAAGCTCCTGCTGGACTCGTAAATATTGCATATACAAGCGAACCTAGTGAGGATACCCCTTCAAAAGTAAAAGTAACATCTGTAAGGCTAACCAATGTGGCTTCTTATTTAGATAGTACAGAACTTGTAGCTGAATGCCCAGAACTTGGAGAAGTAATTGTTGACGTAGCTTATGGAGGAAATTTTTATGCAATAGTAGATGTTCAAAAAAATTTCAAAGGCATTGAACATTATACAGCAGATAAACTCATTTTTTGGGCTAGAGAATTGAGAAAAAATATTAATGAAAGATATCAGTTTGTGCATCCAGAAAATGATACCATTAGAGGATGTTCACACATACTCTGGGCTGGTTCTGTAATTGATCCAACATCAACAGCTCGAAACGCTGTTTTTTATGGAGAAAAAGCCATCGACAGGTCTCCTTGTGGCACTGGCACAAGTGCTAGAATGGCTCAATGGTATAGCAAAGGACTGTTGAAAAAAGGTGATGAATTCATTCATGAAAGCATCATTGGAAGTAAGTTTATAGGACGAATAGAAGAAGAAACTTTTGTTGCTGGCAAACCAGCAATGAGGCCAAGCATCGAAGGATGGGCAAGGGTTTATGGATTCAATACCATTTGGATTGATAAAGAAGACGATCCTTACGCTCACGGTTTTCAAGTAATTTAAGAA
>JAYVBS010000275.1:0-2369 GCA_043750315.1 Chitinophagaceae bacterium | reverse complement strand
CCTCTTTCTAATTCAGCATTAATAAGATTTCTGATATCAATTTCATATTGCTTTAAAATAGATGGCGACATCATTCGCAAATCGAATTGTTTGCCATTTAATGACTTCAATTCTATAATAAAAATTTTATCGTTAATGGTTTGTTCGGCTCTACCATAACCTGTCATGGAGTAAATCATACATAATTTTAATTA
Source organism: Chitinophagaceae bacterium (assembly GCA_043750315.1). GTDB lineage: Bacteria > Bacteroidota > Bacteroidia > Chitinophagales > Chitinophagaceae > CAIVPM01. The sequence goes on along the minus strand of JAYVBS010000275.1, from coordinate 2,175 downwards.
TGGTAAAACTACTTTAAATAAAACTACTTTAAATAAAAATCGACCCCATAAGAGTGGGGTCGATTACTTTAAATAAAATGAAAATTTTTATTTAAAATATTAATTTATAGTAACTGTTCCTGCTTTTTCGTTTAATGTTATCGTATAGGTTCCTGCAGTAGAAGGTGTATTAAAATTATCACCTCCATTCCACTTTAATTTTCTCACTCCTGCACCAACGCCTGCTCCATCATCTTCATAATCAAAAGCACCCCAATCATTTCCTGCTAAGAATTTAATTGATTTATTGGCTTTAAGTGTTATTGAAATTTGCCAGATACCATTTCCATTATAAGTCATTTGAGGAGAACTTCCAGGATTCCAATCTAAAACACCAGCTTGGTTAATACCATCGCCAACAACTCTCATTTCAGTTGCAGGGTTCATAAAATATTTAATGCTATTTGGATTTGTTCCATCCCAAATTACCCTATATCTTTTTGCAGATGTAACATTTGGCATATTAGCTCCGTTAACTTCCAAAGGAGAACCATCTCCCCCAGATGAACCGTAACTTCTATTATTTGTAATATCAACATTTCCGCTATTCCAATCATTATTATCAATCATTTTCCAACCATCTGCATTAAAATCGTTTACTCCTATAAATTGGTCTCTTCTAACTAAACCCATTTGAGAATTAGCATCAGTGAATGTAGTAGCTGGAGACCACCCATTACCTGGAACAGCCCCACCTACAAATCCCATTCTACCTAATCTTATGTCGTATTTTCTTGTAGTTCTATTAATACTTATTCTATAATTTCCACTAGTAGTTACTTTAAAATTATCTCCCCCTAAATTACCTGCAGTCCCACTTGGGGAACTCGCTGCACCATAATTAACTGCCCAATCTCTACCTTCTGTAATTTTAAATTCATCGTTTGCTCTTAAATAAACATAAGTATAATAGATACTATTATTGGCTCCTCCGCTTCTTTGGTCTCTTATTAATTCTGGTGCATTAGTTGGTGTCCAATCTGAACCTTGACCTAATGCAGATTGATATCCTCCAGGCATATATAATCTAATAATTGGAATATAACTTTGGATTGTAACACTTATTGTATTTGAATATGAAATTGCACCTTGTGCAGTTACTGCTTTTACTCTATAATCAACCTTGCCAATATTGCCACCAGGCACACCAGAATTTAAAGCTGTTTCATTCATCTCACTTTGATTTAATGCCTTTGTTAGAATGGAATTTCCAACAGAAATATCTTTAACATTTGCAAAGTTTTTTGTTGCAGAATCATACTGCAAAGTGTAATTAATGATTCCATTGTATCCAACAAAAGGTTTTGCCCAAGTGAATGTATTGGAAAGTAAAGCAGCATTAACTAAACTAGTAGTTACAGAAGTTGAAGAAGTAGTTAAAATTGCTGGTTCGTTATATGGTGTTACAGAAAGTTTTATAACATTTGAAGTATATTTTTCATTATTATTTCCATAAGAAGAAATAACTCTAACATCCATATTATATGCAACTCCTAAAGAAAATCCATAGTTTAATAATATGGCATTTAATTCTCTACCTGTATATGAACTACCTAATTTTCCAATAATAATTTTAGATGATCCTCTAGAAAAATTTCTAGTTGTTGAATCAATTTCAAGAATGAATTTATAGCTATTGGTATCTGTTGCATAATTCGGACTAGTCCAAGTAAACGCAACAACATCTTTTGTTGAATCTGCAATGGTTGGCGTTACTGCTGTTTTTGAAGCAGATAAAGTAATTGCTGTACCATTTGCATAGTTTGGCAAAGCATTTTCTTTTTTACATGCCAACATTAGAGTGCTGGTAAGTGCAAAGAGTAATGCAATTTTTGATAAATATTTCATATTGCTGATGTATTAATTATGATAGTTAAATTAAAGTACTGTGAATTTTCCAGTTTTGAATTCAAGTGTAATGGTATATGTGCCTGATGCTGCAGGTGCTAAAATATCACCACCATCAGGTTTAAAATCATCACCACTTGGATTGTTGCTATAATTACCGCCTATGCAACCATATTTAGCATTCCAAAGTCCATTATTTGGTAAAAGTAAATACGCCTTACCACCAGTTAAAGCAAGGGTTATAGTGAATTTTGTTGAACCAACTTTTGTTAATTTTTGAGAAGGTTC
>JAYVBS010000274.1:0-12727 GCA_043750315.1 Chitinophagaceae bacterium | reverse complement strand
GATCTGAACTTATTAAATCTTCAAAACCTGCATCGGTTAATTCCGATTTCATTGGTAATACAATTTCTGCTGGATACATTAATCTTAATTTGGATTGCAAAAATAGCCACTAAAAGTATTCAGACAATCTGTTTTTTTATTTTTTCGTACATCGAAAAAGCCATAATGTCTTTAATCAATGAACTAAACGGTCATATTGTCGTTTTTTCTTATAAGGTTCATAATTTAAAAGCAATAAAGAAATTTATTAATCACATAAAAACAATAATTATGACAATCGTAAAAAACAAATCAATTTTCGTGAACAATTTATTCGATGAATTATTTAACTCTGTCCAGAATTTGAAAATTGGAGCAAGTTAACCAATGAAGTAAATATTCATGAATCAAACGAAGGATACTCAATTGAAATGAATGCCCCTGGAAGAAAAAAAGAAGATTTTAAAATTCAATTAGAAAAAGGAATTTTAAGTATTAGTTTTCAAAAGGAAGCTGAAATTGAAAACAAAAATTACAAAACTTTAAAAAGAGAATTCAGTTTCGAAAGTTTTAAAAGAAGTTTTACTATTGATAACAATATAGATAGTGAAAAAATAGAAGCCAAATATGATAATGGAATTCTAAAATTTTTCTTACCCAAAAAAGAAGAAGTTAAAGTGCTTGCGAAACAAATTATCATTTCATAATAAAAACTAATTTGTTCCTTAAAATCCCATTTGTTATACAAATGGGATTTTAATTGTTATATCTTCAAAAAGCCATTGTTAATTTGCAACTAGTAATGAAGAAAATTATTTTATTTATAATTGTTTTAAATTGTTTTGCAACAAAATTTAATTATGCAATTGCTCAAAGAACATTGCAAACAGATGGCGTTTCTAATCCAACAAATAATAGCTCTAGTAGAAATAATATTTTTTCTGGAAATAGTGACACAGCATTTAAGAAAAGAAATTTAAGTGCAGATTCAATTAATATTTATTTTACCCTGTATAATCAAAAAAATTTACACATATTAGATTCAAGTATTTCAGATTTTTATTCTCGCTTTCCACTATCATATACCCTTAACAATTTAGGAAATTTAGGAACAGCTGCTTCATCTTTTCTATTTAAACCTTGGCTCCAACCTGGCTTTAATGCTGGCTTTCATCAGTATGATGCATATAATTATACATTAGAATCAACCAAACTATATCAAACAACAAAACCATATACAGAGCTCAATTATACATTAGGTAGTAGTGCCGAACAAATTATTAATGTGTTGCATACTCAAAACAAAAAAGATAATATAAATTTTTCTTTAGAGTATAGATTTATAAATTCTCCAGGTATTTTTAAAAATCAAAATGCTAGTGTAAATAATACTCGTTTAGCTTTTCAATATAAAAGTAAAAATAAACATTATAATTTAACAGCTGTTTATATTGCAAATAAAAATTCATCGTCTGAGAATGGGGGCACTGAAGATTATAAACAATTAGATTCACTTTCTTTAAATAGTCCTTTTGAACTACCTGTACGATTAGGTTTAGGAGGAGTAATCAGAAGAGATTTGTTTAATACTTCAGTTAGTACTGGCAATATTTACAAGCAAAATGAATTTGTTATAAAACATGAATATGATTTAGGAAAAAAAGATTCAATAATTGTGGATAGTACAAGCCTCAAAATATTTTATCCAAAAATTAGATTGCAACATATTTTAAGTATTAAACAAAAGGATTTTTTGTTTCAAGATATATATGCCGATTCAACCAAATATTCGAAATATTTTAATTACACTATCAATCATAATTCAACTGCAAGGTATGATACAATTAAGTTTAAAGACAATTGGAGCATAATTAAAAATGAATTTGGCATTATCACATTTCCAGATAAAAAAAATGCATCTCAATTTATTAAAGCAAGTGCAACACTGGAAAATTTAACTGGAAAATTTTATGATACAATATCAAATAAATTTTTTAATCTTTATTTAGGTGGCGAATATAGAAATAGAAGTAAAAATAAAGTGTGGGATATTGAAGCTAATGCACAATTTTATTTAACAGGATTAAATTCTGGTGATTACAATGCATATATAACAATACAAAAAAAATTAGGTAAAAAAACAGGTAATTTATTATTAGGTTTTCAAAATATAAGTAAAACTCCAGCTTTTATTTATAATAATAGTTCTTCGTTTAGAGTGATAAACAGAACTAGTTTTAATAAAGAAAATACATTGAAGCTTTGGGCAGATTATATCAACAAGGATCTAAATTTAAAACTTACTGGGGAGTACTTTTTAATGAGTAATTATTTGTATTTTGATAACTTTTTTTCTGCACATCAAGAATCATCTTTATTTAATGTTTTGCATATTGGTTTAGAAAAGAAATTTAAACTCTCTAAAAGAATTAGTTTGTATTCAGAATTTCATTTGCAACAAACAACAGCTAATGCTCCAGTAAACATTCCAACTTTTTTTACAAGACAGCGTTTAGCTTTTGAAGGAAATTTTTATACTAATTTATTTTTATCAACAGGTTTAGAATTTAGATATTTCAGTAATTACAAACCATCGGGCTACTCTCCTTTTAATGGCGAATTTTTCTACCAAAATAGTTACACTTTAAACAATAGACCAGATATAAATTTTTATTTCAATTTCAGAATAAAAACATTTAAAATTTATTTTAGAGCAGAAAATTTAAACTCACTAATACCTCCAAACGGTTACAAAAGCTATAATTATTCTGTAGAACAATACCCAATGCAAACTGTTTGGATGCGTTTAGGCTTATTTTGGAGCTTTATTAATTAGCCACAAAACTATTAGAATAGTTATAACATACACACTCCTTTAACCTCCCTTTAAATAAAAAACTTGGTAATATTTTTTTTTATATTAACTTAGTTGCTTCTACATAACAATATTTCTTCATTTAAACTTTATAACATGAGAAAGGTAGATGTTGTAAACATAATAGCAGACAAAACCGGTATCCCCAAAGTTGATGTTTTGGTTACACTGGAAACATTTTTTCAAGAAGTAAAATCTCAAATTTCTTCTGGTGAAAATATTTATGTAAGAGGGTTTGGCAGTTTTATTACAAAGCGAAGAGCAGCTAAAATTGGAAGAAACATTAAAAAAAATACTGCAGTTCATATTCCTGCACATTATATCCCTTCATTTAAACCATCAAAAGAATTTCTAGAAGAAGTTAAAACTAAGTTTAAGCCTAACTAAATTTGCAAAAAAAATCTAGTGCTTAAAAAACAAATTTATCTTCTTACAATAGCTATTGCTTTATTATTGTTGTTGCTTTTTTTTGGCAAAATTGTGAACCCAAAAAAAAGTGTTGCAGTTGTAAATACCAATCAGAATATCACCTCTTTAAATTTTAATGAACTTATAATTCATTCAAAAGAGCGTTTAACTAGCTCTCAGAAAAAATTATTGAATAAGATTGAAAATAAGATAAAAACAGACTCTGAGCAAGATAAAATTCACAATTACAAGCACTTAGCAAATTTTTGGAAAGACTCTGCTCAACTATATGAGCCCTACCTTTTTTATAATGCAGAAGCTGCAAAGTTGGAAAATTCAGAAAAAAGTCTCACATTCGCCGCCCAACAATTTACAAATAGCTTGTTGGAAGTAGCTGACCCTAGTATTCAAAACTGGTTAGCTACAAACGCAAAAGTTCTTTTTGAAAAAGCATTAACACTTAACCCAAATAACGACAGTAGTAAAGTAGGTTTAGGAGCTTGTTATATTTTAGGTAACATTTCAGATAATCCAATGCAAGGAATTTTACCAGTTAGAGATATAGCAACAAAAAACCCTAAAAACTTATATGCTCAATATGTTTTAGGATTAGGTGGTAAAAAAAGTGGTCAACTTGATAAAGCAATTGAAAGGTTTTTAATAATAGCAAAAAACAAACCAAGTCACATTGAAAGCATTTTGCATTTAGCAGAATGTTACGAATTAAAATCTGACAAAATAAATGCCAAAATTTGGTATTTAAAAGCATCAGCTTTAATTAATAACGACACTATAAAAAAAGAAATTTTAAATAGAATAAACGAATTAAAATAAATTAAAAAAACAGAAGTTATGCCTTGTGGTAAAAAAAGAAAACGTCATAAAATTGCTACTCATAAACGTAAAAAACGTTTAAGAAAAAATCGTCATAAAAAGAAAAATAAATAAAATATTGTTCTAGTTCCCAAATTAATTTTGGGAACTAGATTTTTTGGTTTTTGCCACTATTATTTTTAGAGCTGCAACTTATCCTACCTTCCTGTCTAAACTCTCATTGGCAAATACTATGTTTTATATTATACTTTGTTGCATTTTGCTACAAAGGATTTTGTATTTAAAAGTTGCATATTTTGAACAAAGATTTAATTATTAATGCTGCACCAACAGGTGTTGAAATAGCATTATTAGAAAATAAAAAATTAGTAGAGCTACATAACGAAAAGTTAGATGTAAGCTTTACTGTAGGAGATTTATATTTAGGGAAAGTAAAAAAAATAATTCCTGGTTTAAATGCAGCATTTGTTGATGTTGGATTTGAAAAGGATGCTTTTTTACACTATACCGATTTATCCCCTTATGCCAAATCTCTACTCAAATTTACTGAGCTGTCTGTTGCACAAAGTGAAGACAATGATCTCAACTTTTCTAATTTTACTGTTGAACCAGAAATTATAAAGTCTGGCAAAATCACAGATATTTTAAGTGGCAAGCCACATATTTTAGTTCAAATATTAAAAGAACCAATTGCAGCAAAAGGGCCAAGATTAAGTTGTGAACTAAGCTTACCAGGAAGATTTATTGTACTTACCCCTTTTAATGATATTGTTGCTGTATCTAAAAAAATTCATTCTTCGGAAGAAAGAAAAAGATTACACAAAATTGTTGAAGCCATTAAACCAAAAAATTTTGGTGTAATTATTAGAACAGCTGCAGAAGGAAAAAGCACTTCAGAACTTCATCAAGATTTATTAACCCTTGTAAATATTTGGAAAGGCATTCAAAAGAATTTAAAAGGTGCCGTAGCTCCATCTAAAATATTAAGTGAACAAAGTAAAACCACAAGTATTTTAAGAGATTTATTGAATGAAGATTTTAATAACATTGTTACAAATGATAGAAACATTTATAATGATGCTAAAAGTTATATTCAAAAGATAGCACCAGAAAAAAAAGATATAGTTACATTCTACGAAAATGATATCACTATTTTCGATAGTTATGGAATAACTAAGCAAGTAAAATCATCGTTTGGTAAAACTGTAAACCTTGCTAGTGGTGCTTATTTAATTATTGAACATACAGAAGCCTTGCATGTAATTGATGTAAATAGTGGTTATAAAAGTGTGGGCAATAATCAAGAAGAAAACTCATTACAAACCAATTTAGAAGCAGCAGATGAAATTTCTCGTCAATTAAGATTAAGAGATTTAGGTGGTATTATAGTTATTGACTTTATTGATATGCGTTTGCCAGATAATAAACGCAAAGTTCAAGAAGCCATGGAGCAATTTATGAATACAGACAGAGCCAAACATTCGGTTTTACCTATTTCTAAGTTTGGTTTAATGCAAATCACTAGACAAAGAATGAAACCAGAAGTAAATATTATTACTTCAGAAGAATGTCCAGCATGTAATGGCACGGGCAAAATTGGATCTACGCTTATTCTTGAAGATGAAATTGAAAAAAAGCTTCATTACCTTTCAACCCACTCTTATAAAAATATTAATCTAATAGTTCATCCAATCATATTCTCACATTTAACTAAAGGTATTTTTAATTCTATCTTCAAAAAATGGAAAAAACAATTCAAAATGAAGTTTACATTACAACAAAATAGTAATTATCATTTAGTAGAGTTCAGGTTTTTTAATGAACATGAAGAAGAAATTCATTTTTAAAAAAAACTCCGTTCAATGAACGGAGTTTTTTTTATCTTTCTTTCGAAATATCATCATCCCTAACTAAAATAAAAATTAACCAATTACTTTTGTTACTTAGTAAAAACATATGCAAGAATTTGAAAATAAGGTAGTAGTAATTACTGGTGGTTCTGATGGAATTGGAAAATCACTAGTTGAACTCTTTTTAAGACAAGGTGCAAAAGTTGCAACATGTGCAAGGAATACAGATAAACTTTATCAATTACAGCAACAAAATGCTAACAAACCTTTATTAGTTTACACTGCAGATATTGGAAGAGAAGAAGACTGCAAAGATTTTATTATAGAAGTTGAAAAATCTTTTGGAACTATTGATATTTTAATTAATAATGCAGGTATTTCTATGCATTCTTTATTTAAAGAAGTTGAATTGTCAACATTAAGAAAATTGATGGATACAAATTTTTGGGGAACTGTATATTGTACAAAATTTTCTTTAAAATATATATTAAAAAATAAAGGCACAATTGTAGCAGTTTCGTCTATAGCAGGTTTTAGAGGTTTACCAGGAAGAAGTGGTTATAGTGCTAGCAAATTTGCAGTTAATGGTTGGATAGAATCTTTAAGAACTGAACTTTTAAAAACTGGAGTAAATGTATTATTAGTTTGTCCGGGTTTTACAAGTTCTAATATTCGAAATGCAGCTTTAAATAATTTAGGAATTTCACAAGGTGAAAGCCTAATGGATGAAGGTAAAATGATGACATCTGCTGAATGTGCTGTTCATATTTTAAAAGCAATTAGTAAAAGGAAAAGAAATTTAATTTTAACTTTTATTGGAAAACGAGCAGTATTTATTAATAAATTTTTTCCATCGTTAGCTGATAAATTAACATATAAATTCTTTTTTAAAAATAATGAGCTTATTAAATAATTTAGATCATAATAGAATGAATACTTAATGCCAATAGTTACATTAACAACAGATATAGGCCAACAAGATTATATAGTGGGTGCTTTAAAAGGGCAACTTTTATCAGCGAACCCACAAATCACCATTGTAGATATATCTCACTATTTAACACATACTAATTTTCCTGAGGCAGTATATATCTGTAAAAATGCATTTGCCCATTTTCCTCCAAAAACTATACACCTAATTATTTTCAACTTTTATGAAAATAAAAATGATAATATTTTAATTGCAGAATTTAATGATCAGTTTATTATTTGTGCAGACAATGGTATTTTACAAATGATTACAGATAAAGCACCTATTGATATTTTTGCAATACATATTAATCATAAAGAAAAATTTTTAGAAACAACATTTAAGATTGCAGCACTTGTAAATGAGTTAGCAATTAACAAAAAGCTAAGATTAATAGCTGATCCTATAAAAAACATTATTGTAAAAAATAATTTACAACCATCAATTTCAGAAGTTTGGATTAAAGGACATGTAATTTTTATTGACAATTTTGAAAATGTAGTTACTAACATTACCCAAGAAATTTTTGAAAGAGAACAAAAGGATAGAAAATTCAAAATCATACTAACTCGAGGTGAAGATGTGGAGGTTTTAAGTGATAATTATTTGTCGGTACCAGAAGGTGAGAAATTAGCTTGGTTTAATAGTGCAGGTTTTTTAGAGCTTGCAATTAATAAAGGCAATATGGCTGGACTTTTTGGATTTCAAGATTTCAATGAACTTAACTATAAAGAAGGAAAATCTATGCAAAACAAAATTTTTTACAAATACGTTCAAATAAATTTTTATGAATAATATATTAAATAAAATATTCAACTTTTTTATTATTTTTCTTTGCATTAGCTGTTCAACAAATGAAAAAATAATACCTGCTGAAGATGCTTTAGATGCTGTTAGACTTTTTAAAGATGCTTATCAAAACGGGAATTACGAAAAAGCAAAATTTTATTGTTTAGATAATGAATCGAATAAAGTAAAACTTGATTCAATTTTCAAAAACTATCAAAGCCTAAGCAATGCAGAAAAAACACAATTAAAATCTGCATCACTAATCATTTTAAAAAATGAAACTATGGATGAACAAAGTGTTCAAATAATTCTTGCAAATAAGTCAAGTGTAAATAATGATACGTTTAAAGTCGTAAAGTTGAATAATATTTGGCAAATTAATTTATCAAAGTAAGATGTTGAAAAATATTTTATTAGTTGCATTAGGTGGAGCCACAGGATCTGTGTTAAGATATTTAACTTATTATTTTCTTCCTTCAAAAACAATTAATAAAGCAACGTTACTTGTAAATATTTTAGGAAGCTTATGATTGGTTTACTAGCTGGCTATTTTTCAAGATTGCATAACACCACAACTTTACAAAACCTTTTAATAGTTGGATTTTGTGGAGGCTTTACAACATACTCTGCATTTAGTTGGGATGTTTTTGTTTTGTTGCAACAACATAAAATACTATTTGCTGTTGGCTATATTTTAGTAATGCTAATTTTAGTAGTTCTATTTACCTATATTGGATATATAATTAGCAAATGAAATTTATTTTTTCATTTCAATAAATTGTTTCTTTGTAACGATGGATTTAGCAGGAAAAATATTAGCACAAGAACTTGTAGCATTTGAAAAGCATTTTAAAGATGCTGTTAAGAGCAGGGTTTCTTTGTTAGATAGAATTATGCACTACATCATTCAAAGGAAAGGGAAACAATTAAGGCCAAGATTTGTATTGCTTTGTGCAAAACTTGGAGGACCTATTAATGATGCAACTTATCGTGCAGCATCATTAGTAGAATTGTTACATACCGCCACTTTAGTGCATGATGATGTTGTTGATGATGCAATGGAACGAAGAGGCTTTTTTTCTATCAATGCATTATGGAAAAATAAAGTAGCAGTTTTAGTTGGAGATTATTTGTTATCGAAAGGCTTATTACTTTCTCTTAATCATGGTGATTTTAATATTTTAAAAATACTTTCTACTGCTGTTAAAGAGATGAGTGAGGGTGAATTATTGCAAATGGAAAAATCTAGAAACCTAAATTTAGATGAATCTATTTATTACGAAATAATCAAAGGCAAAACAGCATCACTTTTAGCATCATCATGTGCAGCAGGTGCTGCTTCTACATTTACAGATGAGATAATGGTTGAAAAGATGAGAATGTTTGGAGAAAAAACTGGAATGGCTTTTCAAATTAAAGATGATTTGTTCGATTATGGAACTGATAAAGTTGGCAAACCAACAGGGAATGATATTAAAGAAAAAAAGCTAACACTTCCCTTAATTTATACTTTGAATAATTGTGATACTTCAACAAAAAGAAAAATAATATACATAGTAAAGAATAATAATAAAGACAAAAAAAAAATACAATTTGTTTTAGATACTGTTCAAACTTGTGGAGGAATTGAATATGCCCATAAAAAAATGATTGCTTATAGAGATGAAGCTTTAGAAATACTTAGTAGTTTCGAAGATTCTGAAGTTAAACAAGCATTAGAACAATTAGTAAGATTTACAACAGATAGAAAATACTAAGCCATATTAATGCAAAAAAGATGGAGAATATTACCAACCAATTTAAACTTAACTAACACACTAGTTAAAGCATTATCTATTAATAAAACTCTTTGTCAAATCCTTACACAACGTGGAATTGAAACATTTGAAACAGCTAAAGATTTTTTTCGCCCTAATTTAAATCAATTACATAATCCTTGGTTAATGAAGGATATGGATAAAGCTGTGATCAGGATCCAGACTGCCTTTAACAATAAAGAAAATATATTAGTTTTTGGTGATTATGATGTTGATGGCACAACAAGTGTGGCATCTATGTATCAATTTTTAAAAAATCTTTATCTAAGTGTTGATTATTATATTCCACATCGATATAAAGAAGGTTATGGTGTAAGTAAATTAGGTATTGATTTCGCAAAAGAAAATAATTTTAAACTTATTATTTCATTAGACTGTGGTATTAAAAGTGCAGAATTAATAACGTATGCTAAAGATTTAGGAATTGATTTTATTGTTTGTGATCATCATCTTCCAGATGCTATTTTGCCTCCTGCAGTTGCTATTCTAAACCCAAAACAAAAAGATTGCAATTACCCTTATAAAGAACTTTGTGGTTGTGGTGTAGGTTTTAAACTCATTCAAGCTCTAGCTGAAAAATTTAATCTTGAAAAAGAATCTTATTTAAAATATTTAGACTTAGTTGCAACTGCAATTGCAGCTGATATTGTTCCTATTAATGGTGAAAATAGAACACTTGCATATTTTGGATTAGAAAGAGTAAATTCAAAACCCTGCACAGGAATAAAAGCTTTGATGCAATTAGCAGCAGTTAAAGAAAGCATGACCATTAGTAATTTGGTTTTTATAATTGCTCCAAGAATAAATGCTGCAGGCAGAATGGACGATGCAAAAAAAGCTGTACAATTATTTATTGAACAAGATTTTGAACAAGCATTGGAATTTGCAAAAATCTTACAAAGTGATAACTTAGATAGAAAAGAAGCTGATACATCTATTACTTCAGAAGCTTTATATATTATTGAAAATTGTAATGAGGCTACAACAAGAAAAAGTACTGTTGTTTATCGAGAACATTGGCATAAAGGTGTTGTTGGGATAGTTGCCAGCAGATTAATTGAAAGTTATTTTAGACCAACAGTTGTTTTAGCTAAAAGTGGAGAAATTGTTGCAGGAAGTGCACGTAGCGTTCCTGGTTTCAATTTATATGAAGCAATTTATGCTTGTAAAGAACATTTAATTGGCTTTGGAGGACATTTTGCTGCTGCTGGGTTAACATTAGAAGAATCAAAAATTGAAGATTTTAGAAATGCTTTTGAAGAAGCAGTTTCAAATCAAATTACACCAGATCAATTAATACCAGAAATAGTTATAGATGCTGAAATTAAATTTGAAGAAATCGATTTAAGTTTTTTTAATATTCTTAAACAAATGGAGCCTTTTGGTCCTGAAAACATGCGGCCCATATTTGTTTCAAAAAAAGTATATAATACCGGTTTTTCAAAAGTTCTAAAAGAGCAACATATAAAGTTCAGTTTAAAGCAAAGCAATACAACAATGAATGGCATTGGCTTTGGAATTGCAGAGAAATTTTCAATTTTGGAAATGAACAGACCAATAGATGTAGCTTATACTATTGATTTAAACGAATGGAATGGCAATAAATCTGTTCAAATAAAAGTGATAGATTTAAAGTTAAGTGAATAAAAAAGCTGCTCATCTTTAGAATGAACAGCTTCAATAATTTAAAATCAATTAAGCTTTTTTTGCTGTAGATTTCGTTTCTTTTTTTGCATCCTTAGAACTCACTTTTGCAGCGTCTTTGTTGCAACAACTTTTCTTTTCTTTTGCTGAGCACTCTTTCTTTTCTTTTGTTGAACACTCTTTTTTATCTTTTCCTTCACATGCAAAGGCTGCACCTGTAAATAATAAAAGGGCAGTTCCTAAAACAAATAATTTTTTCATAATATGGGGTATAATGTTGAATACAAATATGCTAAATAAATTTATTAAGATAAAAATAAAATTGTTAAAATTTTATTCCCAACTGGCCAAAACTGTAACTCCACCTTTAACTACCTGATTTAATTCAACATCCACTTTAATACCAATAGGCAACAAAACATCTACCCTACTTCCAAACTTAATAAAACCATATTCATCTGTTTGATTAATTTGTTCACCAACTTTAGAATAATTACAAATACGTTTTGCTAAAGCACCAGCAATTTGTTTATACAAAATAGTGCCATAATTATTTTTAACGGCAACACTCCATCTTTCATTTTCTGTTGAACTTTTAGGATGCCAAGCTACCAAATACTTCCCTTTATGATATTGATTATATATTACTTCACCACTCATTGGATGTCGATTCTGATGCACATTTGCCGGACTCATAAAAATGCTTACTTGTATTCTTTTGTCATGAAAGTATTCAACATCAGTAATTTCTTCAATTACAACAACTTTTCCATCAGCAGGACAAATTATTTTCTTTTCATCTATAGTGAGTTTTCTATTGGGAACTCGAAAAAAAGAAATAATAAATAAAAACAAAGCAAGAGTTACCAAAAAAATTGAAGCAGTAACCCAAGGGGTTGCTTCATTACAAAAATTAAAAGATAAAATATTGATGATACCAAAAACTAATGCAGTAAAACCTATAGTTCTGTATCCTTCGTGATGTATTGTCATAATAAAAATAAAAAGCAAATATAGAGGTGTAAAGTTTAATGAACTCTATCTCCACGTATTTCAAGATTTTTTATAACTTCTATTTCATATTTCAACCACTCTTGCCAACGTTTTCTTACTCTTGCTTTGGGCAAATAATGTTCTGCTAATGTGATGAATAGTGTATAATGACCAGCTTCACTTTCCATGAATTTTCTATAAAATTTTTTTAAGTAAGCATCATTTAAACCTTCACTCAATCTTTTAAACCGTTCACAGCTCCTGGCTTCAACAAGTGCCATGGTAAGCATTTGATCTAAAAAACGATCATCAATGTGTCCGCCTTTTCGTTGAAATTCTATCAGTTTATTTACATATTCATCTCTACGTTGTTTACCTAACTGCAATTTTCTTTTTTTCAACTCTGCTAAAACAGCCCTAAAATGCCCCCATTCTTCAGTTACAATTGGAGCAAGTTCTTTTACCAACATTTCTTTTTCAGGATATCGTTGAATGTATGAAATACATGTTAATGCTGCTTTCTGTTCACAATAAGCATGATCTGTAAGAATTTCTTCAATATTCTTTT
>JAYVBS010000273.1:0-2384 GCA_043750315.1 Chitinophagaceae bacterium | reverse complement strand
TTTATTTCTTAGTAGCATTAAGCAATGGTTTTTGGTAACCATGTAAAGCCAACGTTTGAAATAAGTGATTCTATACTTTGGAATTTCTGCAAGTGATTTTAAAAAAACTTGTTGTACGGCATCTCTAGCTTCTGCTTCATTTTTTAAATATTTTAAACAAGTACCAAATAATAACAAAGTATAACGTTGTAATAAAACACCTAATAAATCATTATCTTTTTGTTGATAATAAAGTTCTAAAATTTCAAAATCGGTAATATGTTCAATTTTTTTTTGATTCACAAAAACAAACTAGATTACAATAAAGATGCATTTAAAACCAAATTACATAATTTTTTTATTGAAGTAGTAACTTATTTTTGCAACCTATTATGCAAGAACAAGAATGGTTTAAAGATTGGTTTAATTCTCCTTACTATCACCTGCTTTATAAAAATCGAGATGAGACTGAGGCTATAGATTTCATAAAACTTTTAATTCATCATCTTAATCCGGCTAAACATAGCAAACTTTTAGATATTGCTTGTGGAAAAGGAAGGCACAGCAAAGCATTAGCAGATATGGGTTTTGATGTTTTTGGAATTGATATTTCTTCAGAATCAATTCATGAGGCAAAACAATATGAAAGTGAAAATCTACATTTTGTACAACATGATATGCGTGTAAATTTTAAGAAAAGTTATTTTGATTATGCTTTTAATTTTTTTACTAGTTTTGGATATTTTAAAACACAAGAAGAGCATCAACAAGCCATTAAATCAATGACATGCAGTTTGAAATCTGGTGGAATTTTAGTAATTGATTATTTGAATGTACATTTCGAAGAAACTCATTTTGAAAAATTAGTAGAGAAACAAATTGAAGAATATTTATTTATTTCAACAAAATGGCATACGGATTCACATTTCTTTAAACAAGTTCAGGTAGCAGATACCAAAAATGGATTACCACGTCATTTATCTACTGAGCGAGTTGCAAAATTTAATTTAGGAGACTTTAATGAAATGCTTTCTGTTGAAAATATGCAAATACAAGAAGTTTTTGGAGATTATAAACTTGGTAGTTATGATATTCATCAATCTCCAAGAATGATAATAGTTGCAAAAAATATATCTTAATTAAACGATAGATTTAAGCTCTGTAATTACTCTATCTATTTCATCTTTTGTATTATACTTGCTAAACGAAAACCTTACTGTAACTTCGTTTGAGGTTGGTTTAATCGATTTAATAACATGGCTTCCAGCATCTGCACCACTTGTACAAGCACTTCCACCACTAGCACAAATATGATGAATATCTAAATTAAACAAAAGCATTTCACTTTTTTCAGACTTAGGAAAACTAACACTCAATAAAGTATATAATGAATTGTTTTTTGGATCTCCATTAAAACTAACACCTACAAAATTATTTTGTAATTGCTCCATCATATACATCTTCAAACTTTTAATGTATACACTATCTTTTTCATAATTTGAAGTTGCCAATTCCAAAGCTTTACCAAAACCAACTATCCCATATAAATTCTCGGTTCCTGCTCTCATGTTTCTTTCTTGAGAGCCACCATTAATAAATGGTTTTATTTTAATATTTTCATTAATATATAAAATTCCAACACCTTTTGGGCCATGAAATTTGTGTCCAGCACCAGTAATAAAATCAACTGGAGTATTTCTTAAATCAAAAGGAAAATGACCAACAGTTTGTACTGTATCGCTATGAAAAACTGCATGATATTTTTTGCATAAATTTCCAACAATATTAATATCAAACATGTTACCAATTTCATTGTTGGCATGCATTAATGTAACCAAACATTTTTCATCACAATTTTGTAAAATTTCTACTAAATGATTCAAATCTATATGCCCATCAGGCAAGATATTTACATATGTAAGTTTGATATTTTCTTTTTGGTGTAAATATTCAACTGTATGCAGAGTTGCATGATGTTCAATAGGAGAGCTGATGATGTGGGTACAACCTAAATCTCTAATTGAAGCACAAATGGCGGTATTGCTACTTTCTGTACCCCCACTTGTAAAAAATATTTCTGAAGGATGTGCATTTAAAATTTTTGCAACAGATTTTCTAGCGTTTTCAATTGCCATTCTGCTTTCTCTTCCATAACTATAAATTGATGAAGGATTGCCAAAATTATTGGTTAAATAGGGCATCATAGCATCTAATACTTCAGTATCTAAAGCAGTTGTAGCAGCATTATCAAAATAAATTCTTTCTTTCAAAACAAATATTTAAAAGGGAGATTGTAAAGTATTAATGAACTGGCTTGTAGTAATTTTTCATTACTTCTGGAATTAATGCTTGTAAGTCTGCAATTCTTCTTTCATCAGAAGGGTGAGTACTTAAAAATTCAGGAG
>JAYVBS010000272.1:0-2389 GCA_043750315.1 Chitinophagaceae bacterium | reverse complement strand
TAGAAGTATCTGCCTGCCAATCATTTAATGCAGAAAGAATATTAAAACTTACTTTACTTTCATTATCAGCATTACCTGGTTTAGTTAGCACAATCGTTGTAAGTGGATTTGGATTAAAATCACTTCCTGGGTTTGTCCAAAGACTTCCTGTTTTTCTAGTATTCCATGTTACTGTTGACTCATCCCAATTAGGAGAGCCAATAACTTTATATGCAGAGAAGGCCATGGTTGTATTATCTCCACCACCAACGGTTAATGTTAAGGTAGCATTTTTGATTACAGCACCTGCAGGTATTAGGTTTCTAAAGCTAGCATTGGTAATTTGAAATAACCCTCTTTGTGCTTTAGCAGATTGAAAACCAAGTTGCATTTTAGAATCATTCCCATAATTATAATCCTTCTTGTATGCACTGATCATAGCATCAACAGTAGTTGTAGTATTGTTAAATACTACATTTACAGGATTTCCAGTATCATTTGGTTTATACTGACCATTTACACATCCATCATTGATGATATTGAAAAAAACTTTAGCATCACTACACACTCCTAATGAATTGCATAGCCTGTATGTAATGGAGTCTTTAGTTCTAATATCAGTATTGTTTACATAAGTAAAAGTTGAATCTGTATTCAAACTTATTTTACCTGTTGCAGGGTATTGTAAGATAGTTACACTTACAGGAAGACCAACTGGTCTATAAGCATCTTTTCTAACATCAAAAGTTGTTGGAACATCTTCTGGTATACTTATATTTATAGTAGCAGCCGTTAAAGCTGCAGGTAAACAACTATAATTATTGATATAAACTGCATCGAGTCTTAAATTTACAGTTCCTGCTGTTCTATATACAATTAAATATCTGAATCCACTTGGTGGTATAGTGAACTCTTGCGTAGATTCGTTATTTGGGTCTGAATTAGAGAAATTTCCAATAAAAGTTCTTGAACCCCCATTTGAAGTTCTAGAATAGATTGAAGCAGTTACACCAGAACCTAAAGTTCCAGAAGCTATAATGGCTTCAATTCTTTTTGCTGTATTGTAGGGTACTATTGAACCAAAATCTAATACTAATGAGTCTAATGAAGCATTTAAGATTGCATAAGTACTAGGATCATTTTCATCATAATAATTTACAAATGCCCCTGTAGGATTGTCAACAGAATTATTTGTTTGAGCAATTGCTGTATCAATATTACCTACTCCATAATAGAAACCAGGGTAACAACCATTCACATCTGGTGTGCCAACGCCAATTAATATTGATGCTGTATCACACAATGAAGGAGACCCATTATTGCAAACACGGTATTGTGCCGTAGCAGCACCAGTAAATCCTGTTGAGGGTGTATAGCTTACGGTTGTACCATTAGTAGTCCAAGTGCCACCAGTTGGGTTAATGATTCCTGTTACTGTTAAAGTACCCATGTCTGGATCTGAGTCGTTATTTAAAACATTAACTACTAAAGGTGATCCTATTGTTTGATTACATTCTGCAAATAAAGTTGCTGCATCATTAACAGCTATTGGTTTTCTTGGTGCTGGTATTATTGTAACAGGTATAGGAACGAATGAAACTCTACCACAATTATCGGTAACTTTTACAGTAATTACACATGGCACATTACCTGTAACCACAGGAGGAGTAAAAGTTGGATTTGGTGAAGTAGGATTTGAAAACGTTCCACCACAACTAGAAGTCCATAAATAATTATATCCAGAATTTGGAATTACTGATGTTACAGTAACAGATGGATAATATAAAGATGTACTAGAAATATTTTGTCCTGCAGTGACACCAGTTGTTGTTAGTTGTGGAGCTTTCTCTTTATTTGCAAAAAAGCTAAAGTTTAAAAAGGCTCTTTGGGCAGCAACGTTAGCTGGAGCACTTCCACTAATATCATGTGCACCTTCAAACATCACAAAACCTCTATTGGTGTCGTCGAATCCTCTACCATAAACCATTGAAGCTGCTACCTTACCATTTGCATAATCTGGTGACGCCACGTTTTGTTGAGTAGGGTCATATACTAAAATTTTAGCTCCAGGATTCCATCTTGTTGCACCCCCAGTATTAGTTGATTGTAACGGAATATAAATTTGTTCAGATCCATTTTGCTGTGCAGCATCTATTGTACTCAAATACTGTGCAACTGGGTCACTAAAATTGGTATTAATATATGGAACTGAGCCATCATTATGATTATTTGCATTTATTAAACTATTTTCTGGCCATGGTGTTGGAGTAATAATCGAATTTCTTGTAGACAAGAAATTCATTTGTTGAGATGAGTTACTTGGGTTTATTGAGTTAGATAAAGCACTACCAGCTCTACAACCAACCCAAATTGCCCCTTTATATGTTACGTTCCAAGAATATAAATTACT
>JAYVBS010000271.1:0-2396 GCA_043750315.1 Chitinophagaceae bacterium | reverse complement strand
CCATAGCTATCGTATTTTCTCCAAATGCCTTCTTTTAAATTATTTACAAAAATTCCTTCTTCATCGTAAGCTGGTTCAATTCTCAATGCATTCACATGAATTTTCCAACGGCCATGTTTTTTATCATTCAAATCAATTCTGTTTAAAGTATCTCCATTTTCTAAAACTATATAGTTTTTATATTGAGCCATAGAAATAGAGTTGGCTAATAAAAAACAAAAAAATAGCAATGACTTCATGAAAATAATTTTTCCGAAATTAAGTTATGCCAAACATTTAATTAACTTTATTCAATAACATTATTTGTTAATTATTGAATTGCTCTATTTTCGTTGCAGATATGAAGAAAATTGAATTAGAAATTGTTGCCCTATCTCATAGCATTACAACATCAAGTTCTTATGCTGTAGTTTTAGGTGAAGTTGGTGGTGCCAGAAGATTACCTATTGTTATTGGAAGCTTTGAAGCACAAGCTATTGCTGTTGCTTTAGAAAATGTAAAACCAAGTAGACCTTTAACCCATGACTTAATTAAAAATTTTATGGGTTCATTTGGTGTTGAATTGCAAGAAATATTAATTAGTGATTTGCAAGAAGGTATTTTTTATTCGAAGTTAGTTTGCTATTCTGAAAACGATACAATAGAAATTGATAGTAGAACCAGTGATGCACTTGCACTTTCTGTTAGATTTAATTGCCCTATTTATATTTATGATAATATACTAGAAGCCTCTGGTATATTGATAGATGAACAACAATCTGGTTCTGAAAAAATTGAGTCCATAACAATAGATGAAAAAGTAAATCCATCTGAAGATAATTTATCGAATATGAGTATTTCTGAATTGCAACATTTTTTAGAAACTGTTTTAGAGAAAGAAGATTATTTAAAAGCAATTTCTATTAGAGATGAAATAAATAGAAGAAAAAAATAAATACACAATCGAAACTTTAATTACTAACCTTGTTTAATACAATTTCAAAAGAATGATTTCATTCCCGAATGCAAAAATTAATCTAGGGTTACATGTTATAGAAAAAAGAACAGATGGCTTTCATAATTTGCAAACAATTTTTTTACCTATAAGCATTAACGATGCATTAGAAATTATTCCATCGAAAGAAAAAGATTCTACTTTAGAATTCACTTACTCAGGATTACAAATTATTGGTAACACAAACGAAAATCTTTGTGTTAGAGCCTTCCATTTATTACAACAAGATTTTAAGTTACCACCAATAAAAATGCATTTACATAAATCTATACCAATGGGTGCAGGTTTAGGTGGTGGAAGTGCTGATGGGGCTTTTACTTTAAAATTATTAAACAGCATTTTTAAACTAAAATTATCCGAGCAACAACTATTAGAATATGCATTGCATCTAGGTAGTGATTGTCCATTTTTTATAAAAAACAAGCCTTGTTTTGCAACTTCAAGAGGAGAGGTTTTAGAAGATGTTTTAGTAGATTTATCAGCTTACGAAATTGTTTTAGTTAGCCCCAACATTCATATTTCAACCACTAGAGCTTTTTCAAAAATTACACCTGCTCTTCCCAAAAAATCAATTGAAGAAATTATTCAGCAACCGATTGAAACTTGGAAAAAAGAATTAATTAATGATTTTGAAAAAAGCTTAGCAAACGATTATCTGTTGATAGAACATATTAAAAATTTATTATATCATAATGGTGCTGAATATGTTTCAATGACAGGTACTGGTAGTACAGTTTTTGGCATATTTAAAACTTCTTTTGAAAAACCAACATTCCAATTTCCAAAAGAATACCAAACTTTCTGGACAAAAGTTATTTCTTAAATTTTTTTAATTGAAAATTTTACTTAAAATATTACAAATTATATACTGCATATATGCTTTAATAAGTTTTGTAAGTATCATGTTTTTGGCTTTACCATTTATATTAATTGCAGCATTATTTGGCATTAAAGGAGGAAACTTTATTTATAAAATTTGTAGAGTTTGGACTGCCATTTGGTATACTACTGTTGGTATTAGTCATCAAGAAATTTATGAAGCCCCTCATGATAAAACCAAACAATATATTTTTGTTGCCAATCATTTATCTTATTTAGATATACCACCAATTGTTTTAGCTGTAACGCAACCTGTAAGGGCTTTAGGCAAAGCAGAAATGGTGAGGATGCCGATTTTTGGTTGGGTTTATAAAGCAGCAGTTATACAAGTTAATAGAGATAATTCTTCACATAGAGCAAGAAGTGTAAGAGCCTTAAAGGCTGCAATTAGTCATGGTATTTCTATTTTTATTTTTCCTGAAGGTTATTTGAATTATTTAAAGCAACCACTAAAGTCTTTTTACGATGGTGCATTTAGAATTGCAATAGAAACACAAACAAACATTAAACCTATTTTAATGAT
>JAYVBS010000270.1:0-2396 GCA_043750315.1 Chitinophagaceae bacterium | reverse complement strand
GACGATACTACTCAATGGAAAGCAATGGCACAAAGTTCTTTTGAGTTTAAAGAAAAGCATGGTCACTTTCCTTTATGGACAAATAGTATGTTTTGTGGTATGCCAGCTTATCAAATTGCACTAACTGCCGAAAATCCTTTTACTATTTATCATCTTAGTAATATTTTAAGTTTAGGATTACCAAATCCTGCACATTTCTTTTTTATTGCCTGTATTTGTTTTTATTTTTTAGCTCTCATATTACGCTGTAATCCTTATGTAGCAATAAGTACAGCACTTGCTTATGCATATTGTACTTATAATCCTATTATCATTGTGGCAGGTCATGAAACAAAAATGTTAGCAATAGGATATTTGCCAGCATTAATTGGTTCACTGCTTTTAATTTTCAATAAAAAATATATTTGGGGTACGGCTTTAACTGCTTTTTTTACAGCAACCTTAATTGGTGCCAATCACTTACAAATTACATATTACACGCTTATTATTATTGTTTTTATGAGTGTTAGTTTTTTAATTGATTGTATTCGTACAAAAAACTTTAAACATTTATTAGTGGTTGGTGGGTTATCAATTTTTGCTGCACTTGTTGGCGTTGGCGTAAATGCTGTTACACTTAGAACAACCAGTGAATATGGAAAATATTCCATTCGTGGTGGAAGTGTTTTAGCAGATGAAAAAGGAAAAGGCAATGCAACAAAAACAGGATTAAATAAAGAGTATGCCTTTAGCTATAGTTTGTATAAAACAGAACCTTTAGCTATGGTAATTCCTCATGCTTATGGCGGAAGTAGTGGTTTAGAAGTAAATGAAGAAAAATCTAAAGCAATTGAAAAGTTACGAGAGTTGCCACCACAACTTGCACAAGAATTACAGAATTATTTAGGAGCTTATTGGGGTGGAATTGGTGGAACTTCAGGACCACCATATATTGGAGCAATACTTTGCTTTTTAGCTTTAATTGGATTTGTTTTTGTTGATAAAAAATATAAATGGTGGATATTATCGGCATGTGTATTTGCTATCCTATTAAGTTGGGGTAAATATTTTGATGGTTTCAACACATGGATGTTAAACAATTTACCCATGTATAATAAGTTCAGAGCACCAAGTATGATTTTAGTTGTGCCAACATTTTTGTTGTGTATGATGGCTGCATTGAGTTTACAAAAAATAATTTCTTCAGAAAATAAAGTTGCATTATTTGAACAATATAAAAAAGGACTTTATGTAGTTGCTGGAATGTTAGTTTTAGCACTACTAGTTTATTTGAATGCAGACTTTATGAGTGAAGCTGATAAAGGATTATTAAAACAAATAGGCAGTATAACTGATGCTCAACAAAAAGCAACTATAACAGAATCTGTAAAATCTTTTTTAAATGCTTTAAAAGAAGATAGAAAAACTTTATTCATGGATGATTTGATAAGAACAATTGGATTTATGCTTGTTGCAGCATTAACCATTTGGGCATTTATCAAAAACAAAATATCATCATTGGTTACAGTGGTTATTATTGGTGCATTTGCATTTATTGACGTGATTAATGTTGATTTGAAATATTTTAATACAGAAAAATTTGAAGATAAAGCAGAATATGCTGATGCTAATTTTAAAGTAACTCCAATTGATTTAACAATAAATCAAGACACCTCTCATTACCGAGTTTTTAATTTATTGAAGGGAGTTCAAGGTGCATTTAATGCAGATGCAAAATCTGCTTATTATCACAATTCAATTGGAGGTTATCATGCAGCTAAATTGAGTATATATCAAGACTTGATAGAAAATCAACTGTATAATTTTCCTAATTGTTTACCTGTAATGAATATGCTAAATGCAAAATATATTGTTCAACCCGATCCACAAAATGGACAACCATCTTTATACCCTAATCCAACAGCACTGGGAAATTGTTGGTTTGTAAAAGGGGTAATATTTAAAAAAGGGCCAAGAGCAGTAATGAATACTTTAACTGCATTAAATACAAAAGATTCTGCAGTTGTTGATGAAAATGAAAAGTCATTAGTAAAATATGATAATACTTTCGATTCAACAGCAACAATTCAATTAGTGAAAAATGAAAATGATTTTATTGCATATCAATCTAAATCAAATTCATCAAATTTTGCAGTATTTAGTGAAGTGTATTATCCTGCAGGTTGGAAGGCTTATATAGATGGTAAGGAAACTGAAATTGTAAAAACAAATTATGTTTTACGTGGCTTAAGCAGTCCAAGTGGTGAACATAAAATTACTTTTGAATTTAAACCAAAAACATATTATAGTTCGTTAACTATTGGTACTGTTGCATCTGGTATTGTTTGGTTATTATTAATTGGTGCTGCTTTTTTATCTTACAGAGAAAGTAAAAAGAAAAGAGCATAATAAATATT
>JAYVBS010000269.1:0-12823 GCA_043750315.1 Chitinophagaceae bacterium | reverse complement strand
ATAGAAGATGCTCAAATTGATACCGCTAATATTAATAAAGTAGTAAAAGAAAACAAAATACGGTTACTTTATATTGACTCACTTATATCAGTTTGTTTCAACTACGAAAATCAAAAGACAAATGATTATGAAATTTATAAACTCTTCAGGAAAGCTATAAGAACTGCAAGCGTTGTTAAACCAACCGAAAGAACATTGATTCAGTTAAAGAACTCTGGTGGCATGCGTTTAATAAGGAACAAAGCCTCTGCTGATAACATTATTTTTTATGACGAAGTTGAAGAAGAAGTTAAATTGCAACAAGAAAATGTAGACAAATTAGCCTACGACTATATCGCTGCCTCGTATGAACTTTTTAATTTTAAATATTTTAACCCGGGGGCTTATGTTGGTGTATCACCTGATGCTAAGCTGTTAAGCCACGACAACATAAAATTGACGGAATTTGGAAATAGATTAGTTAATTATGGTGGAACTTTTACTAATTACAATTTTAGATTAGAAAAAATGAAAGAAAGTGCAGTAAAGTTGATTACTACCTTACGTAAAGAGTATCATCTACCAGACAAGTAGAAAAGCACGAAAGCACAACATGGGGTTTGGCAAAAGTGGGGCGGACGGAAGTTATTTTCGGCTTTTTGTAATTCTATTGTGCTTCATATCGGACTGGATATTTACTATTTAGCTTTTTGTTGTTATCTTCATCATCAGTTTTTCAATCATCATCGGTACCGGGCAGGACGAGCAATGAATTCCAGCCCTGCAGCAAGCCCTGCCCGTTAGCTGCAACTAAACAAACATCAAATGATAAAATTCAGACCTCTTTATTTTTTCAGTGTTGTACTCATCATGATCTCATGCAACACAGGTAATAAATCAAATGATTCAAAAGCAATTGCTCTTTTAGATACGATACAAACCAACAGCGGACTGAAATATTATTATGTAAAAAAAGGTGAGGGCAGAAAAGTGGAAACAGGTTCAGAAGTTGGCACCTATTTAAGTTTAATGGTAAAGGATAGTGTTGTATGGACAAGCTATGATGAGAGAGACTCATTATTTACATTTATTGCCAATCGGGATAAGATGATCAAAGGCTTTACTGAAATGATCATGTTACTTCGTGAAGGAGATGAAGTAGTTGCCATTTTACCCGATTCACTTGGGTATGGAGAAAAAGGATCGGGTAGCATTCCTCCACATGCTATATTGATTTACGATAAATTTAAAATGGTAAAGGTTAGTGAACCTAAAAAACTCCTCTCGGATACCCTCCTTCCTGTAATTGAAAAAGAAGGCATCGCTAAGATGATCGAAAAATACCAGCGAATTATATCTTCACCCGACACTGCAGAATATCACCGAAGCATTAACCAGATGTATTCCATCTGGTATGAGTTGAACCGGAAAAATATGCATCAGCAGGCATTAGATCTAATTGATTTTTATAACAAAAAAGAAAGCGATTGGTATTTGAGAAGCCTTTCTGCTACTTCATTAGAAAAGATGGGTTTGTTACAAAGATCAATGGACAGTCTCAATATATTGATTCAGGAATATCCAACTGTGCAGGACCTCAAAAACGACAGGAAACTTCTTGCCGAAAAAATATTGAAGTCAATAAAATAAAATAATACAAGCTAAGTTTTGCCTAATTCACCAAGTATGCAGCTAACATGGGGTTTTGTGCAAGCAGGGCTTGAATAAAGCCCAACTTTAGTTCTTAATTTCAACTTTTTTCAGGACGAGACAATTTTGCTTTCAGCACATCATCTATGTTTGGCAGGAAACCAAACCCCGATGACTAAATTTTGCCTTACGACCAAAGTCTCACTTTATAAAATGGGTTAAAGAAAATGAAAAAGAATTCTCCATCATCATTTACCATTATTCCCACAACAAACGGCATCAACCGGTTTTTAAAAACACTACCTGATTTTAGATTAGATTTGTGATCACAATGAACATCAACCCTTGAAAAATATCATGAAACAGAAATTGATCCTCTCCCTTGTGGCTTTGGTAAGCCTTATTGTACTCAGTTCTCACGACCTGTATATCAAACTGAAAAGTTTTCATCTGAACCCAGGTACAGAGACCGCTATTTACCTGTACAACGGAACCTTTGAAAAAAGCGAAGCCATTGTGGCCCGCAACCGCATGAGCGATGTATCGTTGATAAACCCCGGCGAGAAAGCCATACATCCCGATACAGCACTATGGTTTGAAGAGAACAACCAGACTGGGCTGAAAATAAAAACTGGTAAAGAAGGAACTGGGCTTCTGGGCGTTTCCACCCTGCCCAAGGTCGGTGATTTTACAGCCAAAAGTTTTGCCGACAATATGAAACACGAAGGTCTGTTACATATACTGGAAGCCAGAAAAAAATCGGGGGAGGATACAAAACCTGCGAAGAAAAAATATGCCAAACATGTAAAAACCATTTTCCAGGTAGGCAACAAACAGTCCGAAGACTTTAAAACCGTTTTGGGCTACCCGATAGAACTGGTACCGATGAACAATCCCTATTCACTAAAATCCGGCGATGCCTTGTCGATGCAGTTATTGATAGAAGGCAAACCGGCAGCTGGAGAAATGGTCTATGCAGGATATGCCGGACATCAGGGCAAATCGAAAAACGGACTACCGCATGACGCCTTTCAGGTAAAGACCAATACAAAAGGCATCATAACCATCAAACTAAACAAGGCAGGTCATTGGTATTTCCGCACGGTGCATCTAACTAAAAGCAATGATAGGGATGCTGACTATATTTCCAATACCGCTTCTATAACTTTTGAAATAAAGAACTAATTTTTTATTTTTAATTGTCAGTTTATTATCCCTTGAAAATACCAGATCACAGATTATTTAAAGAAGCTTTTTAAATACAACATAGGCATGTTTTGTAAATGAGAGGCACGAAGTGTGTAAAAAATCTTGCATCAGTTTTTCAACCCAAATCTCAACCATGGATTAATATGGAAAACGCCAACACAAAAGATATTATTGATGCAGTGAGTAAATGCCCATCGGGTGCATTGAGTATAAAAAAATAAACAAGTTTTATTGTTGATGTCTTTTTTGTAAAACATCAGTAATATTATTTAATGAAAATCCTTTTGCTTGTAATAGAATTAAATAGTGAAATAATAAATCTGCTGCTTCATTTTTAAATAAATCATCGTTATCATCTTTTGCTTCAATTACCAATTCTACAGCTTCTTCACCCAATTTCTGTGCAATTTTATTAATCCCCTTTGAAAAAAGTTGACTGGTATAAGACTTTTCTGAGAGATTATTTTTTCTATCTACAATAATTTTTTCTAGTTGTAACAAAAAATTATCGGATTGATTTTTTTCATCCCAGCAAGTATCAGTACCAGTATGACAAACTGCACCAACTGGTTTAACTTTTATAAGTAAAGTATCTTCATCACAATCAAGTTTAATATCTTGTACATATAAATAATTACCACTTTCTTCACCTTTAGTCCACAATCTATTTTTAGTTCTGCTATAAAAAGTTACCTGTTTAGTTCTTTCTGTTTGAAAAAATGCTTCTTCATTCATAAAACCTAACATTAAAACTTTATTGGTAGCTATATCTTGAATAATTGCAGGTACTAATCCATCTGCATATTTTTTAAAATTAATGTTCATCATCTTACCTGAATATTATTTTGTTTTAAATATTTTTTGAGGACTGAAATTTCAATTTCTTTATAATGAAATATGCTTGCAGCTAGAGCAGCATCTGCTTTTCCTGTTTCAAACACATGTTTAAAATGTTCAACAGTTCCAGCACCACCACTTGCAATGATGGGTACATTTAGTTGTTCTGAAAGTTGTGCAGTGATTTCTAATGCAAACCCATTTTTTGTACCATCATGATTCATACTTGTTAATAAAATTTCTCCAACACCTAAATCAACAGCTTGATTAGCCCATTCTACAGTTTGAGTTGATGTTTTAGTTCTTCCTCCATTTAAATACACATACCAATTTCCATCATCTTCCTGTTTTGTATCTATTGCTAAAACCACACACTGACTTCCAAAAGCATCACTAATATTTTTTATTAATTGAGGTTGTTGAAAGGCTGCAGTATTGATAGATATTTTATCAGCACCATGTTGTAATAAAGCCTCAACATCTTGAACAGTTCTTATTCCACCACCAACTGTAAAAGGAATATTAATGTGTGTAGCAATTTGTTTAACTAATGATATTAAAGTTTGCCTTTTTTCAATAGTTGCTGTAATATCTAAAAATACCAATTCATCAATCCCTTGTTGTGCATACAACATAGCTAGTTCGACAGGATCACCTGCATCTTGTATTCCTACAAAATTGATACCTTTAACTGTTCGTCCATCTTTAATATCTAAGCAAGCAATAATTCTTTTTGTTAGCACTTTTATAATTGTTGATTTATAGATTGTAATTCTTTTAAGCTGATTAAATTTTCATAAATCGCTTTTCCTATAATAACACCAGAGCATCCAATGTTTTTTAATTGATGTACATCATCCATATTACTTACACCACCACTTGCAATAAAATTCAATTGAGGATTATGGTAGATGATTTTTTTATACAATTCAATTGAAGGACCTAGCATCATACCATCCTTTGAAATATCAGTACAAAATATATTCTTAATACCAATTTGTGTCATCTGTTGAATGAAATCAAAAATGTTGAGTCCACCATCATTTAACCAACCATTAATTTTAATTTGTTCATCCAACACATCTGCTGCAATTAAGAATTTATCAGCACCAATTTTTTTAATCCATTCCTTTAAAAGTTCTACATTCTTTACAGCTAAACTACCAATAGTTACATAGCTTGCACCAGCATTTAAAACAGCTTGTACATCAGTTAAAGTTTTTATTCCACCTCCAAAATCAATTACCAAATTCGTTTCATTAGCTATGCTTTCTAAAACTTTTATATTTTGAACAGCACCAAGTTTTGCACCATCTAAATCTACAATGTGTAATCGTTGTAAACCAGCATCAGCAAATTGTTTGGCTACCTCAATAGGATTGTTAAAATAAATTTTTTGTTGTGCATAATCACCTTTAGTGAGTCTAACACATTTGCCATTAATAATATCTATTGCAGGAATGATAATCATGGTTTTTCTATAAAATTTTTTAAAATAGATGCCCCTACTTCACTTGATTTTTCTGGATGAAATTGAACTCCATAAAAATTATCTTTTTGTAAAGCTGCACTATAAGGTAAAATATAATTGGTTTGAGCAATAGTATGTTTACATATTGGAGCATAATAACTATGAACGCTGTAAACAAATTCATTTTCTTTTAATCCTTCAAACAAAAGTGAATTGTAGTTATAAATTGTATTCCATCCTACTTGTGGTACTTTTAAATGAGTAGATTGAAATAATTTGATGTCAGTATCAAAAATGTTCAATCCATTGGTATTGCCTTCGTCAATATGATTACACATGAGTTGCATGCCCAAACAAATACCTAAAAAAGGTTGATTCAATGTTGGGATTAATTGATCTAATTTTTTACTAGTTAAATATTGCATGGCTGCTTGAGCATGACCAACACCAGGAAAAATAATTTTATCTGCATTAGCAATTGTTTCTACATCATCAGAAACTACAGCATCAATCCCTATTCTTTGCAAAGCAAATAACACACTCTGTGTATTACCAGCATTGTATTTTATAATTACAACGTTCATTTATAACACTCCTTTTGTTGATGGTAATGATGAATTATTGATATCTCTACGAATAGCCATTTTAATTGCTTTTGCAAATGCTTTAAAAATGGATTCTATTTTATGATGTTCATTAGTTCCACCAGCTTTAATATTCAAATTACATTTAGCAGCATCACTAAAAGATTTAAAAAAATGAAAGAACATTTCTGTTGGCATGTCACCAATTTTTTCTCTCTTAAAATCTGCTTCCCAAACAATCCATGGTCTTCCACCAAAATCTAAAGCTACTTGAGCTAAACAATCATCCATAGGCAATAAAAATCCATAACGTTCTATTCCTTTTTTATCTCCTAAAGCCTTTAAAATGGATTCTCCTAAAGCAATTCCAACGTCTTCAATTGTATGATGTTCATCAACTTTTAAATCACCATTACATTCAATTGACAAATCAATTTGTGCATGTTTAGCAATTTGATAGAGCATATGATTAAAGAACTCTACACCCGTATTATTGTTGGCATTTCCAATTCCATCTAAATTAATTTCTATTTTAATTTTTGTTTCGTTGGTGTTACGTTCGTGAATTATTTTTCTTGGTGGAAGTTTTAAATAGGTATAAACATCAGCCCAAATTTTTGTTTCTAGAACTATTGTTTCATTTTTCCAAATTGAAATATCATTAGATTCTCCTACACCAAGATTCTCCTCTTGTTTTAACCATATTCCTTTACAGTTAAGGTTTTTAGCCAATTGCATATCTGTTATTCTATCTCCTATTACAAATGAATTTTTTAAATCGTAATCGTTCTCATTAAAATACTTCATTAATAAACCTGTTGCTGGTTTTCTTGAATCAGCCTTTTGTTCAGGAAAAGTTTTATCAATGATAACTTCACTAAAATGAATGTTTTCATTAGCTAAACAATGCATAATAAAATCTTGTACAGGCCAAAATGTTTTTTCAGGAAATGAAGCCGTGCCTAATCCATCTTGATTGGTTACCATTACTAATTCATAATCTAAGTCTTCAACTATCTTTCTTAAATAATAAAACATGCTAGGATAAAACTCTAATTTATCGAAACAGTCTATCTGATAAGTTGGTGGAACTTCTTTAATGATAGTTCCATCTCTATCTATAAATAAGACTTTCTTCATAAGTTGTATGTATTAAGGGCTTTTAATAAATTTTTATTTTCTTCTGGTGTGCCAATTGTAATTCTCAAACAATTCTCACAACTTATTTCTTTACTTCTATTTCTTACAACAATACCTTTTGATGTTAAGTAGTTGTATAGATGATTTGCATTTGAAACCTTCACTAAAATAAAATTGGCATCTGATGGAAATACTTTTTCAACAAATAACAATTGCATTAAAGCTGCAGTCAGTTGTTCTCTTTCATTGATTGTAATTTTAATCCATTGATTTACCAAATTCAATTGATTCAATGCTTTCAGAGCAATTTGTTGCGAAGCAGAATTGATATTGTATGGAGGTTTTACTTTATTGATGATATCAATAATTTGCATAGACGCATAACATAAACCAACTCTCAATGCTGCTAAACCCCAAGCTTTTGATAGAGTTTGTAATACCACCAAATTTGGATATTGTGTAAGTTGTTGTATGAATGAAGTTTGTTTCGAATAATTAATATACGCTTCATCTACAACAACAATTCCATTGAATTGTTGTAACAAAATTTCAACATCAGATTTATTGACACTATTTCCTGTTGGATTGTTTGGTGAACAAATAAAAATAAGTTTTGTGTTTTCATTGATAGTGTTTAAAATATTTTTTACTTCTAATTGAAATGTAGCAGTTAAAGGCACTTGCTGAACAGTCACATTATTAATTGCTGCATTTACTGTATACATGCCATAAGTGGGTGGACAAACAATAACATTATCAACAGATGGATTACAGCAAATTCTAAACAACAAATCAATTAATTCATCACTGCCATTACCAATGGCTATATTTTCTGCAGGCAAAGCTTTTATTTTAGCCAATTGAAATTTTAATTGCCATTGCAATGGATCTGGATAACGATTCAACTCTTCATCTATAGGAGAGCCAAATGCATTTTCATTGGCATCTAAAAATATCGAAGCATTACCTGTAAACTCATGTCGAGCAGAAGTGTAAGCTTTCAGTTCAAGTATATTTTTCCGTAATACATTTTCTAAACTAAATTTCATTGTTATCTATTTCTTGTAATCGAATACTGATAGCATTTTTATGAGCTTGTAGCCCTTCTTGTTCAGCCATTACCTCAACTGCTTTTCCAATATTTTTTAACCCTGTTTTATTGATTTTTTGAAAAGTAATTTTCTTATTAAAACTATCAAGTGAAACACCACTATAAGCTTTTGCAAATCCATTGGTAGGTAAAGTATGATTGGTTCCTGACGCATAGTCACCAGCACTTTCAGGAGAATAATTGCCCAGAAAAACACTACCTGCATTGATTACTTTTTCTGATAGTTGTTCAGCAGCATTACTTGCAATAATTAAATGTTCAGGTGCATATTCATTCAACATTTCAAAAGCAGTATTTACATCATCAAATACTATAGCAACACTATTTTGCAAAGCTTGTTGAGCAATAGTTTTTCTAGGTAATTCATTTAATTGTTGTTGCAAAAAATCATTAATTCTGTCTACTATTTTTTGAGAAGAAGCTACTAATAAAACTTGACTATCTATTCCATGTTCAGCCTGACTCAATAAATCTGCTGCAACAAATTCAGGAACACAAGTTTCATCAGCATAAATGGCCACTTCACTTGGTCCAGCAGGCATATCAATTGCTATTCCTTGTGAATTTACAAGTTGCTTTGCAACAGTTACAAACTGATTTCCTGGACCAAATATTTTATACACTTTAGGAATTGTAGCTGTGCCAAAAGTCATAGCAGCAATGGCTTGAACTCCTCCAACTTTAAATATTTTTTTAATCCCTAAAATGTTTGCCACATAAAGTATTGCAGGATGAATGTTGCCAGATTCATCTGGAGGTGTGCAAACAATTATTTCTTTACAATCTGCAATAACAGCAGGAATTCCTAACATTAACAAGGTAGAAAATAATGGAGCTGTACCTCCAGGAATATATAGTCCAACTTTTTCAATAGCTACAGATTTTCTCCAACAAAATACTCCTGTTGTTGTTTCAATTTTTACAGCAACATCTTTTTGAGAAATATGAAATTTCCAAATGTTATCTTTTGCTAATGAAATGGCAGATTTTACATCTTCATTAATATCGTTGCAAGCAACATCAACCTCTGCTTGAGTTACAGCAATTTCATCTAACCAAACACCATCAAATTTTTCAGTATATTTTTTGATAGATTCATCTCCAATCATTTTTACATCATCCAATATTGTAGTGACAATATTTTGAATAGATGAAAAATCAATGGTGGGTCGTTTCAAAATATTCTCCCAATCTTCTTGCTTAGGTTCTATAAAAAATTTCATTATATGTTGCAGTTTTAAACAATCATTTTTTCAATAGGTAATACTAAAATACCTTCAGCTTCATATTGCTGTAGTTTTTCAATAACATCCCAAAACTCATTTTCATTCACTACTGTTTGAACACTACTCCAACCTTTTTCTGCTAGAGGTACAACTGTTGGACTTTTCATACCAGGTAATAGTTTTGAAATATTTTCAAGCTGATGATTTGGAGCATTCATCATAATATATTTATTATTCTTTGCAGTTTTAACAGCATTAATTCTTAACAACAATTTGTTGAGTAACGCAGTCTTATCTGCTGTAAGATTTTTATTTACTGCTAATACAGCTTCTGAAGCTAATACTACTTCAACTTCTTTTAAACCATTTGTAAAGAGTGTACTTCCGCTACTCACTAAATCACATATAGCTTCTGCCAAACCTATACTGGGAGCAATTTCTACAGATCCACTGATTTCATGAATTTCAGCAGTAGCCTTATTTTTATTTAAATACTGTTGAAGAATATTAGGATACGTTGTAGCAATTTTTAAGCTATTCAAACTTTGAAGATTTTCATATACAAAAGATTTTGGAACAGCAATACTCAATTTACATTTTCCAAAACCTAAACGATACACTATATCAATTTCTTTAGCTTTTTCAACCAATACATTTTCACCAACAATACCAATATCTGCAACACCATCAAATACATATTGAGGAATATCATCATCCCTTAAAAAGAAAACTTCTAATGGAAAATTCTCAGCTTTTGTTTTTAATTGTCCGTAACCATTATTTAGTTGAATGCCACACTCTT
The DNA here is from genome assembly GCA_043750315.1 of Chitinophagaceae bacterium. Lineage (GTDB taxonomy): Bacteria > Bacteroidota > Bacteroidia > Chitinophagales > Chitinophagaceae > CAIVPM01. Next base: position 2,814 of record JAYVBS010000269.1, on the reverse strand, counting down.
TAAGAAGTTTGACTGAATCTTCGTAGAGCCTTCCAGATTTTTGAACAGCAATTTTTAACATGTTATTTTTGGATTTAAACAATAAAAAAGGCTTACCAAATGGTAAGCCTTTTTATTGAAATTATATTTAGTTAAATACATATCAGCATAGCTTACCTATTGGTAAAACATGATGATGATGTATGTTAACGATTTGTGTCATTTATTGCAAAATAAGTAGGCTTCACTTTCACAAACAAATTTTTATTTTAAAAAGTAGAGATATTTACCGAATTAATAAATCAATAATAATTTTGAATTATGATATTAAAAGGCAAATTAGTAGATGATCAAACCCGTTGTGAACACTATTATTCAGAGCAAGATATCATAGCCATAAAGTTTAAATGTTGCAATACTTATTATCCTTGTTTTGAATGTCATCAAGAAACCACAAATCATCCAACACAAATTTGGAATAAAGAAGAGTTTGAAACTTTAGCTATTTTATGTGGCAACTGTAAAACAGAAATATCTATTAATTCATATTTAAAATCAGAGTATCATTGTCCAAATTGTAAAGCAGCTTTTAATTCTAATTGTAGTAAACATTATCATTTGTATTTTGCTGTGACTCGTCCTGAAAAAGGTTGATTACAAAACAGTCAAAATGGACGAACTTTGGGGAAACTTACAATAGTAAAACATTATAAAAATTGGAAATTCGAATATTAAAAAAGCAAAGTATTAGGTAAATAATATTAAGAATGAAAATTTTACAGATTGAAATTTATAAATCTCCAATTAAACTTAAAGAACCATTTGTAATTTCTTTAGGAATGCTTGAATATGCAGAAAATATCATTGTTGTTATCCGAACAGAAAAAGGCATTACAGGGTTTGGAGAGTGTAGTCCATTCAGGACAATAAATGGTGAGAGCATGGACACTTGTTTCATCGTTGGTCAATATTTAGCAAAAGTTTTAATAGGAAAAAATTCTTTGAATATTGAAGAATGTTCTTTGGCAATGGACAAAGTTATTTACAGCAATACAAGTATCAAAAGTGCATTTGACATTGCCTTGTACGACATCGCCTCTCAAAATGCAAACCTTCCATTGTTTCGTTTCCTTTCTGGAGAGAACAACAAAATTTTAATTACTGATTACACTGTAAGCCTTGGCGACAAAAATAAAATGGTGAATGATGCACAGAAAATAAAAGACAACGGCTTTCAGGTAATTAAAGTAAAACTTGGTGAATCAAAAGAAAAAGATGTAGAACGCATTAGGCTTATCAGAGAGAAAATTGGAACAACAATTCCAATTAGAATTGATGCAAACCAAGGTTGGAGTACAGACGAAGCAATTGAAATTTTAATCGCTTTATCACCTTATAACATTCAACATTGTGAAGAACCAATTCAACGCTGGAACTTTATTGAACTTTCAAAAGTGAGAAAGCATAGTCCTATTCCAATTATGGCTGACGAATCTTGCTGCGACCAAAACGATGCAAAACGATTAATTGATTTTTCTTGTTGCGACTTGTTCAATATCAAGTTAGGAAAGTCATCTGGGATTTTCAAGGCACTAAAAATTATTAAGCTTGCAGAGCAGGCAGAAATAAAAATTCAAGTTGGTGGTTTCTTAGAATCACGTTTAGGTTTTACAGCATCTGCACACCTTGCATTAACAAGTAACAACATTATTCATTGCGACTTTGACACTCCATTAATGTTTGTTGAAGACCCTGTAGTTGGTGGTATCACCTACAACAACAAAGGAGTTGTAACAGTTCCTGAAACTTCTGGCTTAGGTGCAACTATTGATGATGAATATTTACAAAGTTTAATTAAGGTTGTAGTAAAATGAACCATGTAAATAATCAATTAAAAATTGATCTTTTATTTTAAAAAATCTAAACTATTCTTTCAAATTTCTAAAATCTATTAGGATCAAAAGCTTCTAAACTAATCTCATTTTTTCTATTTGAAACTAGGCCTTCAATTAGTTTTCCTGTTGCTGCAGCTGCAGAAATACCAAGCATTGCATGACCCCCAGCAAAAGAAACATTTGTAAAAGCATTGTGCTTCCCTATGTAGGGCATACCATCTGGTGATACAGGTCTATAACCAAACCACACTTTATCCATACTTGGAAGTTTTATATCCAAATTTGGATAATACTTTATGAAAGAATTGTAAATAGATGTTACTCTTTTTGGAAGAATAACATCATTATGACCACTCAATTCCATAGTGCCACCAATTCTTAGCCATTGGTCTATTGGCGTAGTTGCAACTCTATGGTCAACAAGAATAGAAGGATATAAAAGATTATTTTTTAAATCATTGTATTGCATACTATATCCTTTTCCTGGTTGCATAGGAATATTAATATTTAACATTTTAGAAACTCCTTGCATCCAAGAACCATTAGCAACAACCACTTCATCTGCCTTTACTTCAGAATTAGTAGTAATAATTTTACTCACTTTTTTAGAAGAAAATTCAAAAGATTTTACTTCTTCTTGTACAAGAAATTTTACTCCATAATTTTTTAAATGAGCAACCAAGCTGCCCATAAATTTACTTGGATTAAGGTGACAATCGTCCACATATAAAACACCACCAAGAACATCTACTTCAACATGTTTCTCATAATCTTGAACTTCATGTTTGTTGCATATAATTGTTTTTAATCCATAGCTTGCAGCCTGATCTGCATGTTTTTTTTCGTGATCGCCTGTATGTTGATTTTTATAGAGCATCCACACTCCTTTTTCTTGTAAGTCAAAAGCTTGAGGAAGATCATTTTTTAAGTCGATGGTTAA
>JAYVBS010000268.1:0-5613 GCA_043750315.1 Chitinophagaceae bacterium | reverse complement strand
GAGTTATATTGATTGAAAATTTAAAAACTTGTACTAAACCAAAAAAACTCGTTTAAATTCATTTTTATGACAAAGAACCTCTCAATTATTTCAATGTTGGCTATGGTTTTCTTCATTACCACATCGTTTACAACATCAAAATTACAAACTGCTGCTGCCGACACAGATAAATTCGGATTTCCATTTGCATTTTTTAAACCAGCACCAATAGGAGCAGCTACTAGTCAAATGAGTTTTTCTTTGGTAGGAATAATAGGCGATTTAGCAATTTGGTTTTCTTTAGCTTTTGCTTTGGTATTCTTATTTACTTCTTTATTTAAATTCGAAAAAAGCAGAGCCATTTAATTGTATAGCTCTTCATCGAATTTTTACAACTTACATTTTACATCATTCCATCGTCGGCAAAACTATAATAGCCTTCTGTACTAACTATTATATGATCCATAACTTTTATATCTAAAAGATTAGCAGCCTCCTTAATTTTTTGAGTTAATTGTTTATCGGCTTGGCTTGGTTTTAAGTTACCACTAGGATGATTATGACACAAAATAATACTAACAGTATTATAGTTCAAAGCTTTTTTCAGCAACAAACGTGTATCAACAACAGTGCCTGTAATACCACCTTCACTAATGGTTTCTTGATGAATAATTTTGTTAGATTGATTAAGAAACACAGCCAAGAACATTTCATGATTTTTATATTGTAATTGCTCTTTTAAATAAAGTGCAATATCACTACTACTGGTAATAGTGGTTTTTTTGTTTTCTGTCGTAGCTCTACGAATGCCTAATTCTAAAGCTGCAACAATAGCAATGGCCTTGGCTTCACCCAAACCTTTTACTTTTAATTGTATTAAATCTTTCACTGAAAGCTGACCCAATCTTTGTAAATCATTATTTGTTGCTTGCAATAATTCTTTTGCTAAATCAACAGCCGATTTATTTCTAGTACCATTATTAATAAGTATAGCCAACAATTCAGAATCACTTAAAGCTCTACAGCCTTTTAATAACAATTTCTCTCGAGGTCTATCATCTACACTCCAATTTTTTATAGATTGGTTTTGCATATAGTTTTAAAAAATGAAATTCTAAAGTAATTATTTAATAATTCTAAACCATATATGAAACATAAATAAAGTTGTGTTGTTTCAATTATACAACAAAATTTATTAAAAATTATTGATTATTAGTGCTAAGAAATTTCATAAATTGCATTGAATAAGAAAGAAATTGTGATTGTAGCAATTTAATTCTTAATGTAAAAATTTATTAAATAAAGTGAAAACAAAAAATATAGAACTACTAAAAGATGGCGATCAATGTATAGTTGTTAGTGGTACACATATTGGAAAATCTGGTACAGTTAGAGATATTAATACAAGTAAAACTGGCCACATAACCATATCAGTTGAACAAAAAAATGGAATTCGATTTAAGACCCTTGGTAAAAATGTTGTTGTTAAAATCCCTAATTGAATCATTTTTATTTATAATCCTTTTATTTTCAATCTTTAAAAGAAAAGATAAATAAAACCTTGAACTAATGTCACACTATAAATACAAATTTTAAGAATCATGAATCTATCACAACAAATAGCTAAACATTTTAAAGAAGTTTATTTTGGTGGTAATTGGACAGACTCTAATATCAAAGACAATCTATCTAATGTTACATGGCAACAAGCAACAAAGAAAGTGTATACATTTAATACAATTGCCACACTTGTATTTCATATGAATTATTTTGTAGGTGCAGGTTTGCAAGTATTACAATATGGTACACTTGATGCACATGATAAATTTAGTTTTAATTGTCCACCCATCAACAATCAAAAAGATTGGGAAGCATTGTTAGACAAGACTTATAAGGATGCAGAACTTTATACAACTTTAGTTGAACAATTACCAGAAATAAAACTGGCAGAAGTTTTTGTACAAGAAAAATATGGTAATTATTATAGAAACCTACATGGTATTATACAGCATTGTCATTATCACTTAGGGCAAATAGTGATTATTAAAAAAATATTAGAACATAACAATTGATATTTTTATTCTCAACTAAAAAAGTTTTAAACATAATGTTTGATTTTCAATAAAAGAAATATTTTTGTATTGTGAAACTGCTTACTATCATTTTTGCTTTTTATCTTTTATTACTGCCATTTTATATATGCATAGATGTTGATAATTGTAATAAAATAGCCAAAACAGAAACTGTAAATGATTTGGTTAATCATCAAAAACATCAAGAAGAAAAAAAATCGTGTAATCCTTTTTGCAATTGTGCTTGTTGTACGCAGTTAGTAGTTAACCACTTTCATTACAACAAAATAATGCTTGATAAACCTATTGAAATACCAAAGCAATTATATTATTTCAATACCAATTCACGTTCTTCAGCGTACTTAGGTAATATTTGGCAGCCTCCCAAAAATTTGTGCCTCGTTTAATTTATTAGTATAAATTACCTTTTGCTTTATTGTGTTTACTATTATAGCTAGTAAATAAACCATTTTATTAATGAATAAGAAGATAAAAAATGCTTAACAAAATCATTGCGTTTTCTATTAAGAACAAACTCATCATCGGATTTTTTATTATTGTTCTTATTGCTGTTGGAAGTTTTCAAATTACAAAATTACCTATTGATGCAGTACCAGATATTACCAATAATCAAGTACAAATTATTACAACTTCTCCTTCATTGGGTGCACCAGATGTAGAAAGGTTAATTACATTTCCAATAGAACAAGTAAATAACAATATACCTGGCTTAAAAGAAATAAGAAGCTTTTCTAGATTTGGATTATCGGTAGTTACCATTGTGTTTGATGATGCTACAGATGTTTATTGGGCTAGGCAACAAGTCTCTGAAAGATTGCAAAAGGCTCAAGAGCAAATTCCAAAGGGATTTGGTTCACCAGAACTAGCTCCTGTTACTACAGGTCTTGGTGAAATATACCAATATACAGTTCGACCAAAAGATGGATACGAAAGTAAATATGATGCCATGGAGTTGCGAACTATTCAAGATTGGATAGTACGAAGACAATTATTAAATGTTAAGGGAGTTGCAGAAGTAAGCAGTTTTGGAGGCGATCTAAAACAATATGAAATTGCTGTTGACCCTTCGAAACTAATGGCAAACAATATTACCATTACTGATGTTTTTACTGCACTAGAAAACAATAATCAAAATACAGGGGGAGCTTATATTGAAAAAGGACCAACAGTTTTATTCATTCGCAGCGAAGGCTTGGTAGGCTCCTTTGATGATATCAAAAATATTGTTGTAAAAAATCTTTCAAATGGAATTCCATTACTCATTAGAGATGTGGCAGATGTAAGGCTTGGCAATGCAACTAAATATGGTGCAATGACCTATAATGGAAAAGAACAGGTTTCTGGTGCAGTAGTAATGATGTTGAAAGGTGCCAATAGCAATCTTGTAATTAAAAACATAAAAGAAAGAGTTGCACTTATTCAAAAAACTTTACCTGAGGGAATAATCATTGAACCATTTCTCGACCGTACAAAAATGGTAAACAATTCCATCGGTACAGTTACAAAAAATTTACTAGAAGGGGCATTGATTGTAATATTTGTGTTGGTTTTATTTCTCGGAAATTTTCGTGCAGGTTTTTTGGTAGCTTCTGTAATTCCTTTATCCATGTTGTTTGCCATAATAATGATGAATCTTTTTGGCGTTAGTGGAAACCTAATGAGTTTAGGTGCACTTGATTTTGGATTAATTGTAGATGGTGCCGTAATTATTGTTGAAGCTGTGATGCACCAATTAACAAGACGCAACAGGCAACAGAAAATAGACAATGAAGGCAAATTGCAAATTAACAATAGCTTATTGCAAATTGATATGGACAGGGAAGTAAAACAATCTGCCAGTCGTATGATGAACAGTGCTGTGTTTGGGCAAATCATTATTCTAATTGTGTATTTACCCATTTTTACTCTACAAGGTATAGAAGGAAAAATGTTTAAACCCATGGCACAAACAGTGGCCTTTGCATTATTGGGTGCATTCATTTTATCACTCACTTACATACCTATGATGAGTGCTTTATTCCTCAGTAAAAAAATTGCACATAAAAAAACATTTTCTGATAAAATGATGGAGTATTTGGAACGTATTTATCAGCATTCATTAGAAAAAGTTTTACGAATACCAAAGCTAATTTTAGGTGCAGTTGTTGTATTATTTACCTGCTCAGTTTTTATTTTAATGAAATTGGGTGGTGAATTTATTCCATCATTACCCGAAGGAGATTATGCTGTAGAAACAAGAGTTCTTCCAGGAAGTAGTTTAAATACTTCAATTGAAGCAGTTTCAAAAGCATCTAAAATTCTCTTAGAAAAATTTCCCGAAGTAGAAAAAATAATTGGCAAAACAGGTAGTAGTGAAATACCCACAGACCCCATGCCCATTGATGCAACAGATTTGATGGTTATTTTAAAGGATAGAGATGATTGGACATCAGCAAAAACTTACGATGAACTGGAGGCTAAAATGAGTGAAGCACTTGAAGCAGTTCCAGGTGTAACATTTGGGTTTCAATATCCAGTAGCCATGCGTTTTAATGAACTAATGTCAGGTGCAAGACAAGATGTGGTGTGTAAAATATTTGGTGAAGATTTAGATAGCCTTGCCTTATATGCCAAACAACTTGGCGATATCTGCAACACAGTAAATGGTAGTAGTGGTATTTATGTAGAAACAGTTACAGGTATGCCACAAATTGTTATTCAATACAATCGACCTGCAATTGCACAATATGGTTTAAATATCAGCGACATTAATAAAATAATAAACGCTGCTTTTGCTGGTCAAAGTACTGGCATGGTGTATGAAGGAGAAAAACGATTTGATTTGGTAGTAAGATTGAGTGGTGAAAAAAGAAAAGATGTAACCGATGTTCAAAACCTATTAATTGCAACACCAAAAGGAACTCAAATGCCTTTATATCAGATAGCCAAAGTTGATATTATTGAAGGACCTAATCAAATACAACGAGAAAATGCACAACGTAGAATTATTGTTGGTTTTAATGTAAGAGGAAGAGATATACAAAGTATGGTAAAAGAATTGCAACAAAAGATAACACAACAAATGAAGTTGCCACCAGGTTATTATATTACTTATGGTGGTGCATTTGAAAACTTAGTTGCAGCAAAAAAAAGATTAAGTATAGCAGTGCCTGTTTCTCTATTACTCATTTTTTTAATGCTATATTTTGCATTCAATTCGGTTAAACATGGGTTGCTTATTTATTCAGCCATTCCCCTATCGGCTATTGGTGGAATTCTTGCTTTAGCTATACGAGGAATTCCATTCAGTATTTCTGCAGGTGTGGGTTTTATAGCATTGTTTGGGGTAGCTGTATTAAACGGCATTGTATTGGTTGCCGAATTCAATCGTTTAAAAAATGAAGGCACAAAAGATTTAAAAAGAATTGTTTTGATGGGAACCAAAATAAGATTAAGACCTGTATTAATGACTGCATTGGTTGCTTCATTGGGCTTTTTGCCTATGGCTTTAAGCCATGGAGAAGGTGCAGAAGTTCAACGACCTTTAGCTACAGTTGTAATT
>JAYVBS010000267.1:0-2412 GCA_043750315.1 Chitinophagaceae bacterium | reverse complement strand
GAACTATCAGTAAATGTTGATTCTATTCCTATTGAACCTGTTCTAATTCTATGGTGTAATACCGATGATGGGTTGATACTTAATTTAAATAAGTTTCCACCACTAACATTTGTATTTAATCTTTCCCCATTAATAGTAACTGAACGATTTTTACAAACATCTTCAATTTTAAAATTGGTGAATTTAATTCTTAAAGTTGCACCAGGTTCTATCCATTTAGTGGCATAAAGTAAATCAACTGTAATGGTTCCTGTTCTTTTTCTACAACCATGTATAGTTCCATTAAAAGTAAATACTATCCTGTTTGCAATATTTCCAGGATTACTTGTATCTACATCTGGTGGCAAGAAACTGCCACCTAAAAAAACATTCCCTACTCCACAAAAACGTGCACTAGATGATAAGGTATTGTTAATATCGTCATCGGCACTTTCTGTTTCGGCTTGAAACATTTCATCATCATCAGATTGAACTGAAGCCTGAACTTCATCGGTTACCAAAACATCTGAAGTAACTTTTTTACAAGCAACAGAAAATAACGACAAACAGCAAACTAGAGTAAAAGCTGTTTTAAAATTTAAGGTTTTCATAAATAATTTTTGAATGAGTAATTTTTTTGTTTTTGTCAATTCTCTGACTTTCTATTAAGAAATAAGTTTAATACTCAAAATTTTTTTCAAAATTAATCAAAACTAAGTTACTTCTATTCTTTTATATTTGCAACCTTTAGGGGAATTAGCTCAGTTGGTAGAGCGTTTGCATGGCATGCAAAAAGATAAAAAGATTCTATTCTTTACCTAAAAAATCTGCCCAGCCTTTCCATTTTTCTTTATAAATTTTTTCTGGATTGGTAGGTAGTTCAACAGGCTTTTTTCCTGATTTGCAAAATATTCTCCAATCCATATTAGATTTTAGCTTTTGCTTATGGACAAATGCTCTTGCTACTTTAAACGAAGAAAATTCTTTTCTTTGGTTTGCTACATTTCCATTTCCAAAGAAATCACCCCAAGTTGTCCACTCTTTTTTATATATGCTATTTATGGTTCTAGGAATATCATCAGGTTTCTTGCCAGTTTTACAATAACTATACCATTCTGTTTGAGAATTTATTTTCAAATTTCTAACAAAATTCTTGCATTCCTCAAATGAACGATAAACTTTGAATTGACTTGCAATCGTATCTGTTCCAAAAAAATCACCCCAACTTTTCCATTGGCTTTGATATGTTCTATTTAAATTAGTTGGTATGTCACTTGGTTTCTTTCCACTTTTACAAAATATTTTCCACTCTTTTTGAGAATTTATTTTTAAGTTTCTAACAAACTTCATGCATTCTTCAAATGAACGATAAACCTTATAATAATTAGCAACTGTACCAGTCCAAAAAAAATCTCCGAAACTAATCCATTCATTTTTATATACTGAATTTGGATTGGTTGGTATGTCACTTGGTTTTTTTCCACTTTTACAAAATTCTATCCATTGGGATTGAGATTTTATCTTTAGATTCTTTGTGAATTTTTTAGCATCACTAAACGAACGGAAAATTATTTTCTGATTAGAGACTATACCTGTACCCAAATAATCGCCCCAATTTATCCATTCATTTTTATATATTTTCTCTGGATTGTAAGGTAGGTCAATTGGTCTACTTCCTGAACTACAAAATATTCTCCATTCACTATTTGATTTAAAATTCAACTTTCTAACAAATTCTCTCGCTTCTTCAAAAGGCATCCAACTTAGCTTAGCTAATTTGTTCCAAGTTTTTAATTGTATGTTTTCTATTAACTCATTTTCATTAATCTGCTCAGTAATGAGTTCATCAATTTCAAAATTTAATAAATCACTATTTTTTGGTTTTTTATTTCCCTTACTTATTTCTCTAAAATATTCAATAATACGTTCATCATTACTTGCCAATGCTCTAATGGTACTTAGTATTTCCTTAAATTCATCACTCTCTATTATTTCATCTTTATTATTTGAATTTGTAAATACTGGAAGTATAACATAGCCAAAATCTTTACCCTCTTTCTTTCTTAATGCTCTACCAACTGCTTGAACAATATCAATGGTACTTTTTCTTGGATCAGCAAACAATACACAATCAATATTAGGAACATCAATACCCTCAGTTAAACATTTTGCATTTGTAATTACTCCTTTATCAGATTTTGCAAACTCATCAACAACTTTTCCTCTTACAGATGTTGGCATTGAACCTGAAACGTGATAGGACTTTACTTGTGAAAATTTTGGATATGATTTGCCAAATACATCCTGACTTTGTTCAAATGCAACAGCATTTTTTATACTGGAATGAAATGTTACAGCATGATGAATTGGATATATTGTCATTGCTTTTCGTAAAGCAATTAATGATGCCAATGTTCTTGCTTCGGTTTCTTT
>JAYVBS010000266.1:0-2428 GCA_043750315.1 Chitinophagaceae bacterium | reverse complement strand
ACCAAATTGGGGATTTAGTATTTATGATTTGATGGCTGGTAGTTTAGGAAGTTTTTATCCTTATTTTCAATACAAAAGTAAATTTTTGAAATCAGTTGATATAAAATTTAGTTATTACAAACGTAATAATTATTATTTTAAAAATATAGGGTATACTTCTGACTTTCAAGATGATTATATGAACCAGACTTACTGGTTTACATTTAATCCAAATCGTTTTAATTCAAATAATAATTGGCCAAAATGGTTAGGTATTTCTCTTGGATTTGGAGTAGATGATAGATTGAATAATTATTACATTGGAACAGCACCATATTATGCTGATCATGGTAAGGGTGGTTATGAATTTTTTATTGCTCCTGATATAGACTTTAAAGGATTATTACCAAAAAAACCATTTTGGCAAAGTGTAGCACATATATTGAACTTTATAAAAGTTCCTGCCCCTACACTAAGATTAAGTTATCAATCTAAAATTTTTCCTATTTATTTTTAACCACTCAATAAAAAATTTGAATTGATTAAAATATAAATTTGCTCATGTTTGGAATAACAATACTTGGCAACAATTCGGCTGTTCCTGCTTTTGATAGGCATCCTACTGCACAAATTGTAACTTTAAAAGATAATTTGATTTTAATTGATTGTGGTGAAGGAACACAAATGCAAATTGCAAAGTACAGAATTAAGACTAGTAAAATTAATCAAATTCTTATATCACATTTACATGGTGATCATTATTTTGGATTGATTGGTTTTTTAACTAGCATGAGTTTATTAAACAGAGAAAAGGCCATACATCTTTTTGCACCAAAGCCATTAGAAAAAATTATTCAACTTCAATTAGATGTTGCAAATACTTCATTATGTTATCCTTTGCATTTTCACTCTATTGAGCAAGAAGGATTATTATTTGAAAGTAATTCTTTTTGCATTGAATCATTTAAAACTAAACACAGAATTGAATGCTGGGGATTTAAGATTTCTGAAAAGAAACTACCTAGAAAAATTAATAAAGAAAAAGTTTTGGAATTTGAAATACCATTGGCTTATTACGAAGCTTTGCAAAAAGGCGATGATTATATTACTAAAGCAGGCAAAATCATTTTTAATAATGAAGTAACTATTGCAAACACTCCTTCAAAAACTTATGCATATTGTGCTGACACTACTTATGATGAAGAATTAATTGAAAAGATAAAAGATGTAAATCTTTTGTACCACGAAACTACATATTTAAAGATTGATGAACAAAAGGCAGCAAAACGTTTTCACAGTACATCTACACAAGCTGCAAGTATAGCAAAACTTGCTAATGTGAAGAATTTACTAATAGGCCACTTTAGTAGCAAGTATGAAAAACTGGATGATTTTTTAAATGAAGCTGTAACAATTTTTGAAAATACATCCTTAACAATTGAAGGTGTTACTTATAAAGTAAATTAACCTTTTAGTTGATAAATTTCTTTTGTATTTCTTCCAAAACCATCATAATCTAAACCATACCCTACAACAAATTTATTTGGAATGCTAAAGCAACAATAATCTATTGTAACATTATAAACAGTTGCTTCTGGCTTATGTAATAAGGTTGCAATTTTTATTGAAGATGGTTGTTGGTTTACTAACTGAGGTAAAAAAGTAAACAAAGTTTTTCCTGTATCTACAATATCTTCTAATATTATAATATCTCTATTAGTTACATTAGCATCTAAGCCAATAGATGTAAGAACAAGACCAGTAGATTGTGTGCCTTTATATGAAGCCAACTTTATAAAACATATTTCTGATTCTATATTTACTGTTTTGAATAAATCTGCAGCAAACATGAATGAGCCATTGAGAATAGCAATAAACAAAGGCTTTTTACCTTGATAATCTTTATTAATAGTGTGCCCTAATTCTGCAATTTTATTTTGAATATCTTGTTCAGATAAAAAAGGAACAAAAGTTTTATCGAGAATGGTTAATTCATTCATGTTTTAATTAATTGTACTTGTATTAGTTATTATTTTTTTTGAAACACTAAACTTAGGAGTTACCAATGCTTTTGTTTTTAGGTAAATTTTTTCTCCTGCTAAAGGGAAACAATTTTTTTCTAAACCATTATAATCTGCCAAAAATTCTAACCTTATTCCTTCTTTTTGTGCAATGTCGTATAACGACTCACCTTCAATTGCTTTATAAAAATCTTTAATACCTTTTTTCTGTTTTTTTTCTAAAAATATCAATTGATCTTTTTCTAAAATCTGAATTAATTTTAAATCGTTAAAAAGTATGAGTCTATTATATAAAATATTATTTTTTTTTGCAATTGCAAGTAAAGATGCACCAGCTTCTGCATAAATTACTTTAGATCCATTAATTTCAAATGTAGAGTCTGAATATCTAGAATTTTCAGATTTGTTTTTGTTTTTATAATAGGTTG
>JAYVBS010000265.1:0-5680 GCA_043750315.1 Chitinophagaceae bacterium | reverse complement strand
AAAACAATATGGCAATCGTTATTAACCAAAATTGGTTTCCTGCTTTTTAAATAATCATCTTCTGGTTGTAAGTCGAAACCCTCGAAACTCCTATGTTTCAGCATTTTTTCTTCAGCTATTTTTGGTGCAAGATTAAATGGTTCATCGGTTTTGATAATTTGTGTTGGAGGATGACAATGATATAAAAGAGAATAGTCGTTACTAAAACCTTCGGTAGAAAATAATTGTTCAGAATATAATTTTCCATCTGGTTTTCGAAACTGAGTATGACGTTTATGAGGGATAATTCCCAATGAAATATAATGAGGCATATTGATAAAAATTTAAAAAGAAAAATTAAAAAAACTAAAAGCAAAAGGTAAGCAAATAAATTTAAACCTTAGAAAGTTCAAGAGTTACTAAAAGGAAAATATATTTCCATTTACGTTTGTCAATATGATATGTAAAGTTTCTAAAAAATGGCATAAGTATTATTAATATAAACCTCTAAACCAAGGAATTTCAGCAAATCTAAATGGCCAAGGTACCGAAGCAATAATGATGAATAAGGCTATAGTATAAAACCAACATAACTTTCTGTGTTTTTTAGCATCATTTTCAATTGGAAGTTTAGAAATTGAGCTAGTAATTGTAATTAATACAATTGCAATTACCATTCCCATTAAGTGTTCAATAACCCAAAACCTCAATTGTGAATCTTTCATAACTGCCTTCATGCCAAATGCCTTTAATAAAGCCATTCCTTTTGGACCAAAAAAATATTGATACAATCCAACAAGAAGAGTAATGTGAGTAATGATTACTAATCTTAAATTCCAACTTCTATCTTTAGGGCTGTAAGCATTATGGTGTAATAAACTTCTTGAAATATTTATGATTAATAAAATAATTATTGCCCAACGTAGAAGACTATGTAAACCTAAAATACCTTGATTAAGCATAACGTTTATTTTAAGTGAAGATTTTTATTAAATGGTATTCCACAAATATTCATTTATATTTTCATTCCAGCAATTTAATTCATAATCCAGTTATAAAAACTAGGGAATTCAATTTGCCAATACTTTTCGTTGTGTTTACCAATTTCAGTTACAGTTGTAAATACTTTTATATTTTGTTTTTGCTCAAAAAGTGTTGCCATTTTCTTCAAATCGTTTACAAGATTTGCATCTTCCTTTCCACCTGCATAAAAATATAATTTAATCGGGTTTGGATTAATGAATTGTTGTGCCTCTGTATACATTTGTTTTGCAATCCAAAATGAAGGTGAAAATATTCCTGCAGTTCCAAAAACAGATGGATACTGCATTACAGCATATAAGCTAATTAAGCCACCCATTCTACTGCCAGCAACAAAAGTATTTTCAAAAGATTTTTTTGTTCTATATTTTGAATCAATAAATGGCTTTAAAGTTTGTGCTAAAAAATCAACATACAACTTGCCTTGTGCTGTAAATTTATTTTTATTGTATTCAAAGTCGTATGGTGCATATTCCGATAATCTGCTTTCTCCACCATGATCAATTCCAACAACAATACATTCTTTTCCTGTTAGTTTTTGTAAACTATCTAAGCTTTCATCAACACGCCATTCATCAAAACTTGCAGTTTGTTGGTTGAATAAATTTTGACCATCATGCATATATAAAACAGGAAAAGTTTTACTAGAAGCAGCATAATATTTAGGAAGATATATCCAAATTCTTCTTTTTTTATTGAGTTGTGGTATGAAGAAAGCTGTATCAATTATTTTAACTTGAGGACTTGCTGTGTAAGGCTTTGGTCGTTGAGGGTAATTGTCTTTCCAACCTTTAATAGTGAAATCAAAATTAACATCCCCAGAAATTTCAGCAATTCTATCTTCTATATCTCTGCCATCAGCTTCACACTCTACTTTATCCCAACTACCTCGTGTAAATTTGAATGCATAATTTCCAGAAGACAAATCCTTAATTACAATTGCTTTTCTGCCACCTGCAAAAGGCTTCAATTTATAATTAGGATCTTTTGGATTCCAGTTATTAAAATTTCCAGCAACATAAATATCATCATCAACCTTCGTTGCTACATTATTCACTACTAATCTTAAATTATATTGAGAGAATGTAGAATTATAACTTATGAAAAAGAGTGTGATACAAAAAAATAGTTTTTTCATGTTACTTTTCAATTTTAATTTTCGGTAAAAAACTCATTAACAACATTACACTAGAAAAGAAAACTAATAAATATAATCCAGGTTTAATTACAGGACATTCTGGTCGACATAATGACATTAAAATAAAATTTTTAATTGCCCAACTGATACTTAAAAAACAAATAAAAATATTAGTTCGTTTTGCCCAAAGTGCATTTATAGAAAATAATATAATGGCTATAATAGAAAAGAAAGCATGTGGTTTTATTTGTGTACCAAAAGTAAATTTTTCATTCACATATCCATGAAGTCCATCTATTGTAATTTTTATATTTTGAATTTCTATCCAAGGTAACATACAAGTTCCAATTAATAAAATAGAAGCAACAATACCGATTGTTTGAGAGTGTTTCATATAATAAAATTAAAAAAACCTACAAAAAGGTGAGTTTTGTAGGTTTATTGAGGTCCCGAGCGGATTCGAACCGCTGTAGAAGCTTTTGCAGAGCTTTGCCTAGCCACTCGGCCACAGGACCTTTTCGGTTGCAAACATAATGTAAAAGCTATTTAACTCGAAAAAATATTTCTTATTTTATAATTTTATATAGTTACAGTTTTGCCAACTATATTTTGAAATAGTTTCTTTGTTTTTTTTCATTAATAATTTACTAGAAATTTTAAAACTATTTTGGTTTGGAAAGAAGATTTTTTCTTCAACAAATACATTGGTTTTAGATTGAAAATAATTATGGATAAAAGGTAATTGTATGATTTGAGAATTTTCACAAAAAATTATCCATTTATTATAAACTCCTTCTTCAACTTTATTAGATTTTAATTGAATATTAAACATTGCAGTACTATTTTTTAAACAAGTTTTTTCTGCAATTGATAATTGAACAGAATCAACAGTAAAATATTTTGGAATTTGAACTGAAGAATTATTTTCAATATTTTTTTCTTTTACACAGAGTATTTGAATTAATTTTTCTTTTAAATTTTCATTTGGACGAACCGCCGTTAGCCATTTTTTATTTTCAAATTCAATAGAACCAGTTAAAGATATTTGATGTGCTAAAATGTAAGAAACTTTGGTATAATTTCTTCTAAAATATGTAATCTTTAGCCAGGGTACATCAAGCTCAAAAACCTGTTCAAAATAGGGTACTATCATCAAAACATTAACTTCTTCACCAAAAAATAAAGTATCTGTATTTGCAGCACCTGCACTTGGTCCTACATGTAAAATTGCTGTATCAACTATAACAATTCTTTTTCCTTTCATACCATTAAAAAAGGAAAAGCTTTCAATTTTTTGTTGTGCAAAAGAATTACATGAAATACTTACTAGTATTGTTAAGATGAAAGTTAAATTCATTTTTTCAAACTATTGATAATTGTATTAAATTCTTCAGCATTTAATGCAGCACCCCCAACTAGGCCACCATCAACATCTGGTTGAGAAAATATTTCTTTTGCATTGGAAGCTTTTACACTTCCGCCATATAAAATTGAAATTTCGTTTGCTATGCTTTCACTGTATTTTAGTGCAATTTGATTTCTAATAAATAAGTGAATGTCTTGTGCTTGTTCACTTGTAGCAGTTTTTCCAGTACCAATTGCCCAAATAGGTTCGTATGCAATTACAACTTTTAACATTTGTTCAGCACTTAAATGAAACAATGAATCTTCTAATTGTTTTGCAACAAAAATTTCTTGTGAGTTTGCTTCTCTAATAGCTAAAGGTTCGCCACAACAAAAAATTGGAGTTACATTATTTTCTAAACAATGATTCACTTTTAAAGCAAGTATTTCATTGGTTTCGTTGAAATATTCTCTACGTTCACTATGTCCAATAATTACATGATTAATATTGATGGATTGTAACATTTCTATACTTACTTCACCAGTAAAAGCTCCATTTTTTTTATAATAACAATTTTGTGCAGCAACAAATACATTTTGGTTTCCTTGGAGTTTTTGCTCAACCATTTGCAAGTAAGGAAAAGGTACAGCAAAAACTGCTTGTTGATGTTCGTATAATTGATGTGGCAAAGCCATTATTTCGTCAATCAATTTTTCAGCTTGTTGATAAGTTAAATTCATTTTCCAATTGGCTGCTGCAATTTGTTTTCTCATATTTTATTTATTATTATTTGCTAAATGTTCAAGAATATTTTTTTCTGTTGCTATGATTTGTTGATTTTTTAATTTCTTCCATTGATCAACATCTTCAATGGCTTTTTGTATTTGATATTTCTCTGTCAATCCCCACGAAAAATTAGATAAATATTTAGGCAATAATCCATTTCCAAAAACATTACAACATACGCCAAAAATAGAGCCAGTATTTATTGAAGAGTTAATAGCTGTTTTTGTATAATCACCCATAATTACTCCACACTTTTGGCCAACAGGAATATTGTTTTTAGTAGATTGATTCCAAATGTGAATTTCACTAGCATTGTTTTTTAAATTGCTATTGCTTGTACCTGCACCCAAATTACACCAAGAACCAATTACACTATCTCCTAAATAACCATCATGTGCTTTATTGCTATTATTAAAAATTACTGAGTTTTTAATTTCACCATTTACAACACAATTTGAACCAATAGTTGTTGCACCATAAATTTTTGCTCCAATTTTTATTAAGCTATTGTCTCCTATAACTAATGGACCTCTTAAAAAACAGCCTTCCATAATAGTAACATTTTTACCAATATAAATTGGCCCTGTTGATGCATTTAAACAACTATGGTTCACATCAACACCATCTTCAATAAATATGTTTTCAAGATTTATTATAGTATTTGATTTATCTAATTTGTTTGATGTTCTTCCATCAGTTATTAGTTTATAATCGTTTCTAATAAATACATCATTATTTTGAAATAGTTGCCATGGATAATCTAATCTCAATAAATCTTCTTTCCAATCTACCATTTTGTTGAACGATAAATTATTTAAAGATTCTATATCAAAATTTTCTTTTGTTGAAATTCTTCCAGCAATAAAGTCTTTTGCAAATGAAATGCAATAATCTGTTGGAATTTGTAATATTTTTTTAGCTTGTTGCTCAGTAAAAATAACAGAAGCATCTATCAATAAAATGTCACCAGAAATATTTTTATTGTATAATTCTTGTAAATATTTTTCTGTGAGTATTAATACTTCGGTTCCCGAAAAATATTCCCACCTTTCTTTATTAGTAAAAATGCCAGTTTTAAAATCAGATATAGCTCTGGTTTCTGTTAAAGGGAAAAATTTATTTCTATGTTTATTATCGAATAAAGCGATTTGCATTTTTTTAATTTAATTAGTTTTCGATAAAAAGTATACAGTTTTTAGCCATAGCCAAATATTAGAAAATTTTTCCATATCAATAATCAAATCTTTACGACTCAAAGTTTTTAAATCTGGTAAAGTTTCATTTTTATTTTGAATTATTTCTAATTGTTCAATAGCCACCAAACCCAATGCACAAATACCCATTAAAGAAATTATTAAATCTATTTTTTTACTTTCTTCAACTTCTATTTC
>JAYVBS010000264.1:0-5700 GCA_043750315.1 Chitinophagaceae bacterium | reverse complement strand
TCATCCAAAAAGAAAAAGATTTGTTGCTACACATCCAATGTGGGGTACTGAATATAGTGGTCCACAAGCTGCAGTAAAAGGGGCTTTCGAAAATAAGGCTGTAATAATTTGTAATGCTACAGATAGCGATATAGATGCTGTTGATTGGATAAAATCTATGTATAAAAAAATCGGCATGCATATTTTAGAAATGGATTCTAAAGCACATGACTTACATACAGCTTATGTTAGTCATATTTCACACTTAACATCATTTGCTTTAGCAAATACGGTTTTAGAAAAAGAAAAAGAAGAGAAAACTATTTTCGAATTAGCCTCTGCAGGTTTTGAAAGTACAGTTCGTTTAGCAAAAAGTAATCCTGAAATGTGGGTGCCTATTTTTATGCAAAACAAAGAAAATGTTTTAGATGTATTAAGTGAACATATTTCTCAATTATCAAAATTTAAAGAAAGCATTGAAAATAATGATTCTGAGTATTTATTAAATCTCATTCAAGGTGCAAATAAGATTAGAAAAATTTTGAAATAAATTAGAAATCAATCATTATTAAAATTTGTAATTCTCATTAAACTTAATCAACATTAAATTTGTAATATGTATGTAGATGAAAAATTGAAAAACAATACAGTTGCAGAGATTTGGAGCAAACGTCCTTTAATAATAAGTGGTCCATGCAGTGCCGAAACTGAAACTCAAGTATTAGAAACAGCACAGCAATTAGCTGCTACAAAAAAAGTTGATATTTTAAGAGCAGGTATTTGGAAACCAAGAACCAAACCAGGAATGTTTGAAGGCATTGGAGTTAAAGCTTTACCTTGGTTATTACAAGCAAAAAAAAATACTGGATTACAAACAACTGTTGAAGTAGCAACTGCAAAACAAGTTGAAGATGCATTAACTTTTGAAGTAGATATATTATGGATTGGTGCTAGAACAACTGCAAACCCTTTTAGTATTCAAGAAGTAGCTGATGCTCTAAAAGGAGTTGAAGTTCCAGTATTAATTAAAAATCCAATTAGTCCTGATTTAGAACTTTGGGCTGGAGCTGTGGAAAGAATTGCACGATCTGGAGTAAAAAATATTGGGTTAATTCATCGAGGTTTTAGTTCATATGGAAATACAGAATATCGTAATTCTCCAATGTGGCATTTAGCCATTGAGATGAAATTGAAGCATCCGAATATGTTATTTATTAATGATCCATCACATATTTGTGGTAGAAGAGATATTTTATTAGAAGTTGCACAAAGAGCAATAGATTTAGATTTTGATGGTTTGATGATTGAAAGTCATATTGATCCTGATAATGCTTGGAGTGATGCTAAACAACAAGTAACTCCTGAAAGATTAAATGATTTATTAGATTCAATTGTTTGGAGAAAAGATAATATTAATTCTCCTGTGTATCATGCAGCTCTTGAAAAATTACGTCAGCAAATTAATAATCTTGATGATGAATTAATGCAAATTTTAAGTCAACGAATGAAAGCTGCCGATCAAATAGGCAGGTACAAAAAAGATAATAATATTACTATATTACAAACAAGCCGTTGGAATGAAATTATCGAAAGAGCTTATACTAAAAGTGAAAAATTTGGCTTAAGTAAAGAATTTATTACAAAGTATTTCGAAGCTGTGCATTTAGAGAGTATCAGTCATCAAAACAAAATCATGAATAGCTAATTTTTGGAAATTGAAAGAACTACAACCATATCAACATAAAGGAATTTCAACTCAATTCTATTTCAATAGTAAAATCAATCAACTTAAATATTTAGTTGACTTTTCAAACGCTGTTTTTATTACAGATGAAAATGTATTCAAACATCATTCAACAAAATTTAAAAATAAAAATACTGTTGTAATAAAGGCAGGCGAAAAATTTAAAGTACAAGCAACTGTTGATAGTATTATTGCTCAGCTTATTCAATTTAAAGCCAATCGAAAAACTATTTTGGTTGGAGTAGGAGGTGGTGTTGTAACAGATATTACAGGTTATGTAGCAAGTGTATTTATGAGAGGTATTGAGTTTGCTTTTGTACCAACTACTTTGTTGTGTTTAGTAGATGCAAGTATTGGAGGAAAAAATGGAATTGATGTAGGTGAGTTTAAGAATATGGTAGGCACAATCAATCAACCAAAATTTATTTTACACGATATTTCTATATTAAATACTTTGCCTGAAAACGAATGGCAGAATGGATTTGCAGAAATTATTAAACATGCAGCAATTACAGATAAAAAAATATTTAAGGAATTAGAATTACATGAATTAAAATTTTATCGTTCTCAAAAAACTAAATCTAGTTTTTTAATTCAGCAAAATGTCAAACAAAAATTAATGATAGTTGCTAAAGATGTAATGGAAAAAGGTGATAGAAAATTATTAAATTTTGGACATACTTTAGGGCATGCTATTGAAAAAACTTATCAACTTTCGCATGGACAAGCCATAGCTATTGGAATGATGTTTGCATGCAAATTATCTGAAAAAATATTGGGCTTTAAACAAACTCAAACAATTGAAAAAATATTAAATCAATATGGATTGCAAACACATTTAAAATTCAATCCAAAAAAAGTTTTTGAGATTTTAATGATGGATAAAAAAAGAGAACAAAATTTTATTCATTTTATTCTCTTAGAAAAAATTGGTAAAGCTGTGATTAAGAAAGTAAGTTTAGCAGAATTACAACAAGCACTAAAAGAATTTAGTGCTTAAATCTTTCAAATGAAAGTTTACTTAATTCTTCTCTATGATCTGGATGAGCAATATTTATTAAAGCTTTAGCTCTTTGTTCCATATTCATTCCAAATAAATTTACTGAGCCATATTCTGTTACAACCCAATGTATATGTCCACGTGTTGTTACAACTCCTGCACCTGGTTTTAATTGAGCAACAATTCTTGAAATTCCTTTACTAGTTACAGATGGCATGGCAATTATAGGTTTTCCACCTTCAGAAAGTGCCGCACCTCTAATAAAATCCATTTGACCACCAATTCCTGAATATTGGTATGTTCCAATAGAGTCAGAACAAACTTGCCCTGTAATGTCAACTTCAATTGCACTATTAATAGCTGTAACTTTTTGATTTAAGCTTAAGACTCTGGGATCATTAACATAATTAATGTCTAAAGCTTTAATGATGGGGTTATCATCTACAAAATCATATAAAGCCCTTGTGCCCATAATAAAAGAAGTAACACAATACCCATTAACAATCTTCTTTTGGCTATTGTTAATGACTCCATTTTTTATTAATGGAATAACACCATCAGAAAACATCTCTGTATGTAAACCCAAATTTCTATGAGCATTTAAGTTTTTTAAAACCGAATCGGGAATACTTCCAATACCCAATTGCAAAGTTGCACCATCATCCACTAAGGCTGCAACAATTTTTCCTATTTTATCGGTAATAGCGGTTGCTTTATTTGAATAATTGGTTTCTGGTAATGGCTCATCTACCCAAACAGCAGCATGGAAAGAACTAAATGGAACAAATGCATCACCATGAACTCTTGGCATATTAGGATTCACTTGAGCAATAATTTTTTTTGCTGTAAGAGTTGCAGAACGTGCAATATCTACAGATGTACCTAAAGAACAATATCCATGTTTATCTGGTGGAGAAACTTGAATGATAGCAACATCAAGGGGTAAAATATTTCTAGAAAATAGCAATGGAATTTCACTTAAAAAAACTGGAATATAATCTCCCATTCCACCGTTTACAGATTTTCTATTGCATTCCGAAACAAACAACGAGTTCATAAAAAAATGACCTGCAAGTTCAGGGTCATTAAAATCAACGCCTTGTTGCGAAATACTCACTAACTCTATATTGTGCAAATGGGTTTTCTTTTCAATTAATTTATTAATTAAATGTATAGGAGTGGCAGCACTTCCATGTAAAAAAACCCTGTTATTCGAGTGTACTAATTGTAAGGCTTCTTCTGCCTTTTTATAGCTAACCATTTTAGTTTCTGTTTTATTGAATAAATATCTAATGAATAGTTTACAAAGGTGAATTTATTTGTTGATTTTATTGTGACGATAATCACTACAACAACTAATGGATATTATCTGAATCATATTTTAATGAAATCAATTGTAGTTTCTTTAACTTTAATTTATAAAAAACATACAATGAAAAAAATAATGAGTTTACTAGTTTTAATTTTCAGTTTTAGTATTTGTTATGCACAAGAAAATAATGCATCTAAAAATGTAATTGATAGTACTAAACCAATACAAATTGTTGATGCAGCTTGTGGTCAGTGTCAATTTAAGCTGCTTGGTAAAGGTTGCGATTTGGCCATACGAATAAAGGACAATGCTTATTTTGTTGAGGGTACTTCTATTGATGAACATGGCGATGCACATGCTAACGACGGCTTTTGTAATACCATAAGAAAAGCTGAAGTACAAGGAGAATTAGTGAAGGACAGATTTAAAGTAAATTATTTTAAGTTAGTAAAAACGAATAGTTCAAAAAAAGAATAAATTAGTGGTGCACATAATTTCATTTTTTAATAAAGATTTGACAACTTTTCAAAAGTTGTCAAATCTTTGGAACCAATTTTTGTTGAATTTTACGATCAAATCGAATGAAATTTTTAGTTGAACTAAAAGAAAAATATTCTGCAGATTTATTTTCAAGTAAAAACAAAAAAAGCTTAATAATAAATTACTAAGCTTTTTTGTGCCCCGGAACGGACTTGAACCGTTACGGGCATTGCTGCCCACAGGATTTTAAGTCCTGCGTGTCTACCAATTCCACCACCAGGGCGATAAAAAATCTTGTTACCATGTACAAGATTTTTTTGAGCGGAAGACCAGGCTCGAACTGGCTACCCCGACCTTGGCAAGGTCGTGCTCTACCAAATGAGCTACTTCCGCTTTAAAAGAACTTTTATTCGGGGTGCAAAAATAGACTCTGAAACTTTATAGCAAAATTTTTTTTCAAAATATTACTTGTATTCTGGAGTATATTTTGTGCTGCTTTGTATTTCAATGTCTGGTTTTCCTTTATAAGTACTTTGGTAAAGTCTTACACTAGCACCAAACAAAAAAGCTAAAATGGTAAAAACTGATAAGTAAAATACAAATCTTGAAGAGTTTACCCAATTTTTGGTAAAATCTTTACTTTTTATTTCTTCAACTTGATTAGCCATAATTAAAATTTCAGTGCAAAAATAAGGGTACTCATCAATTCATAAAATCATTTTTATAAATAATATGAGTAAAGAGAAAATTAACTTTACCAAACATCTATTACTTTGCAAAGTGACTAAAGCAGAAATTAGAAAACAATATAAAATTTTACGCAGCAATATTTCTTCGAAAGAGAAATTAAGGCTCGATGATTTGTTGTTATTACAGTTTCAACAAGTTGATTGTAGTGCATTTGAAACTTTGTTTACTTTTTGGCCAATGGCTCATCAAAATGAACCTAACACTTTATTGTTTTCATCTTACTTAAGGCATTTTGTTCCAAACTTGCAAATATCTTATCCAAAATCAGATTTTGATACTCATGAAATGCAAGCTATTTTAATTGATGAAGATACTATTTATAAAACTAACGAACAAGGCATAACAGAACCAAAACTGGGAGAAATCATTAATCCAAAAACTATTGATGTGACATTTGTGCCATTATTAGTTTGTGATAAAAATGGTTTTAGAGTG
>JAYVBS010000263.1:0-2446 GCA_043750315.1 Chitinophagaceae bacterium | reverse complement strand
ATACTGTTGCTTTAAGCAACAACTAATTTAAAAAATTAATTTTTTCATTTGTTTCTTTGCAGCATTAAAAAATAGAATACAATGAAAAATATTTCAGTAATTGGTGCTGGCACAATGGGTAATGGCATTGCACATGTATTTGCACAAACAGGTTTTAATGTTACACTAATAGATGTGAATGCAGTTCAGTTAGAAAAAGCATTAGTAACCATTAATAAAAATCTTGACAGACAAGTTGCAAAAGGAATATTAACCGAAGAACAAAAAGCTACAACAATTGCAAATATTACTATTCAACCAGATGTTGCTGTTGGTGTTAGTCAGGCAGATTTAGTAGTTGAAGCTGCAACTGAAAATGTAGATTTAAAATTAAAAATCTTCAAACAAATTGATGAAGCTGCTCCTGCAAATTGCATTTTGGCAAGTAATACATCATCTATATCAATAACAAAAATTGCTGCAGCAACCAAACGCCCAACTAAAGTAATAGGCATGCATTTTATGAATCCAGTTCCTATTATGAAGTTGGTTGAAATTATTAATGGTTATGCAACAGATAAAGAAGTCACAAATGCTATTGTAGAGATGAGTAAGCAATTGGGAAAAGTACCTTGTATTGTTAACGACTACCCAGGTTTTATTGCCAATAGAATTTTAATGCCCATGATTAATGAAGCCATCTATAGTTTGTTTGAAGGTGTTGCAGGTGTTGAAGAAATTGATACAGTAATGAAGCTTGGAATGGCACACCCTATGGGACCATTACAATTAGCCGATTTTATTGGCTTAGATGTTTGCTTAAGTATTTTAAAAGTATTGCATGATGGTTTTGGAAATCCAAAATATGCTCCTTGTCCTTTATTAGTCAATATGGTTATGGCAGGAAAATTGGGTGTAAAATCTGGTGAAGGATTTTATGTGTATACACCAGGTTCTAAAGATTTAGTGGTAAGTAATAGTTTTAAATAAAATTTTCAAAAAACATTTTAAAGCCGAAAGCAATGCTTTCGGCTTTTTTTATAAAATTATTTGGCAGTATGAAAAAATATATTTTAACTTTGATATCAAATTGATATTAAAATAAATTATTATGGAAAAGATTATTAAACCAGTTTCAGGCTTTTTAGCTTTACTGATAGCTTTTGTAAGTTTGATTATTGCAGTAGTTATATTTATAACTGGTGGAGAAAATATTACTGCACCTAGTGTTCTTTTGGCTGTGTTTCTAATTCTTGTTGCTATTTTTTTATTAAAAGGATTAATAGTTGTAAATCCTAATCACTCCAGAATTTGCACATTTTTTGGAAAATATGTAGGCACTGTAAAAGCCAATGGTCTTTTATTTGTGAATCCATTTTTCTTAACCACTAAAATGAGTTTGCGATTGTTTAATATGGAAAGTGCTCGTTTAAAAGTGAACGATAAAATGGGCAATCCTATAGAAATTGCAGCAGTAATTGTTTGGAAAATTACTGATACATATAAAGCAAATTTTGAAGTGTCGGATTATATGGAATATGTAAAACTACAAAGTGAATCTGCTGTTAGGCATTTAGCCACTACTTGCCCTTACGACCACATGGATGACGAAAGTGCAGCAATAACATTACGAGATGGTGCAGAAAAAGTAAATGAGTTACTTGAAGAAGAATTAAATGAAAGATTACAACCAGCAGGAATTATAATTAATGAAGCCAGAATTAGTCATTTAGCTTATTCAGCAGAAATTGCAGGTGCCATGTTACAACGCCAACAAGCAACAGCAATAGTTGCAGCCAGACATAAAATTGTTGAAGGTGCTGTTAGTATGGTTGAAATGGCTTTAGAACAATTAAGTAAAAAAAATATTATAAGTTTAGATGAGGAGCGTAAAGCAGCAATGGTAAGCAATTTAATGGTGGTGCTTTGTGGTGAGAGGGCTGCTTCACCAGTTTTAAATACCGGTACTTTATATAATTAATCTTAATTAAACCACTGGTTTGTGGCCAATAAAAAAAGTTTTGTTTTAAGAATTGATGAAGACACTTATAAATCTTTAGAGCGATGGGCTGCTGATGAATTTAGGAGTGTGAATGGACAAATAGAATGGATCATTCAACAAAAACTTTCAGAAGCTGGTAGATTAAAAACAAATACTAAAGCACCATTATTGAAAAAGAAGAAATAAAAAAAGTTCTTACAAAATAATTTTGTAAGAACTTTTAATTTTTTAAAAAACCACAAACCTCATAAGCCGGATTCTGTTTCTAAGCTATCATTTATCTAGTTTAGTTATTACTAACTAAATCTTGCTGCCTACCCTGGCACTTGCCCTAAGGCTCGAACGAGCAGCCCTCAAAAGCACCTTTATGTGGCATTACAGCATCTAAGGTTTACCCATAAACTGCATTACTGCAATAGATCGTAGGCTCTTACTCTACGTTTTCACCCTTACCAATTATTTAAT
>JAYVBS010000262.1:0-2450 GCA_043750315.1 Chitinophagaceae bacterium | reverse complement strand
TCAACAACAACTTATTATGCAGAAGCATTAAGTGGAGCAGGTTGTGTAAGTTTAACAAGAACTGCAGTTACTGTTACAGTAAATGCTTTGCCAACTGCAACCATCAGTGGTGCAATAAATGTTTGTGTAAATTCAGCTTCCCCTAATATTACATTTACTGGTGCTAATGGTACAGCTCCATATACTTTTACTTATGGTATTAATAGTATTACACAACCAACAGTAATTTCAAGTGGTAATATTGCTACAGTAGCTGCCCCAACAGGAACAGTTGGAACTTTTACGTATTCGTTGATTTCTGTGCAAGATGCTAGTACTTCACTTTGTTCTAATAGTGCAACAGGTTCCCAAGTTGTGGTAGTTAGAGCAATCCCAATTATAAGTAGCATTACTGGAAACACAACTATTTGTTCAGGCAATTCAACAACGCTTACAGCTGCAAGTACTCATCTGCCTACTCCTACTTTTTCATGGTATAATGCTGCCACAGGAGGCACTTTATTATTTTCTGGAGCAACTTACACAACAACAAATTTATCAACCAGTACTACTTATTATGTTGAATTAACTGCTAACCCATATGTGTGTACTCCAGCTCCAAGAACTGCAATTACTGTTACAGTAAATGCTTTGCCAACATCAGTAATTAGTGGAACAGCAACAATTTGTTCTGGTGGTTCAACAACAATTTCAATTGCTTTAACTGGTAGCCAACCATGGAGTTTAACTTATACAAATGGAACAACGCCAACAACAGTAACAGAAATAACAACAAGTCCATATACTTTTAATACTTCAACTGCTGCAACATATACAGTAACAGCATTGAGTGATGCAAATTGTACTGGCACTTCTATGACAGGTGCTGCTACTATTACTGTAAACCCTACAGCTACTGTGACTGTTGTATCTAATCAAACTACTTGTAACAATGCTGCAACTACTGCTGTTACATTCTCTAGTCCTACAACTGGTGGAACAATTGCATACAATTGGACTAATAATACCATTTCAATAGGTCTTGCTGCTAGTGGTTCTGGTGATATTGCAAGCTTTACTGCTACTAATACAACTAGTGCTCCTGTTACAGCAACAATTACTGTTACGCCAACTTATACTAATAATGGTGTGAGTTGTGTAGGTACTGCTACAACATTTACTATTACTGTAAACCCTTCTCCTCAAGGAAATTTATCTGGAAATACTATTTGTAACGGAGGAACTGGACAATTAACTTTTACAGCAAGTGTTGGTATAGGACCATATTCATTAATAATTAGTGGCGAAACATATAACAATGTAACAAGTGGTGTAGCTTTTAATGTTAATTCCAATCCAATCACAACTACTAATTATAACTTAACTTCTGTTACTGATGTTAATAGCTGTGTAAGAACAATTAATTTTACAATTGCTAGTGCAACTGTTACAGTTAATCCTACACCAACTGCTGCTAATGCTAGCTTAGCTGTTACTGATGATAATAATGATGGTTTTGCTAATTTTAATTTAACTGATGCAACCGCAACTGTTGGAAATAACCAAAATGGAGTTATAATAACTTATCACATTAATCCGTCAGATGCTAATACTAATACTAGTCCACTAAATGTTTCATATACAAATACAACAGCTAACTCACAAGTAATTTACACAAGAGTAACTAATTCAACTACTGGATGTTATAACTTAAGCCAAGTGACTTTAACTGTTAACCCACAATCTAATAATGCTGATTTAAGCAGTTTAATATTGTCATCAGGAACTTTAAGTCCTAGTTTTTTGAATACCACCATTAATTATAATGTCAGTGTTTCTAACAGTACATCTTCTATTACTGTAACACCTACCAAATCAGATCCTAATGCTACTATTCAAATACAAATAAATAATGCTGCCTATACACCAATTACAAGTGGTAGTCCTTCATCATCTTTGGCTCTTAATCTTGGCACCAATTCTATCAATGTTAAAGTAACTGCTCAAGACGGTACAACTACAAAAATTTATACTATCACTGTTTCTCGTAACTATTTAACTTTAGGTAATGCGTTTGGATTTGATGGTGATAACGACATTTTTACTATACCTAATCAATCTAAATTTAATTTTACTAATGCTATTACTATTGAAGCTTGGGTAAGAAGAGATGGTGGTGGTGATTGGTCTCAAATTGTATCTAAAAATACAGACACTTATACTTGGAGTTTAAGAAGGAGTGGTTCCAGTAATAGAATTGCATTTGATGCTGCGGGTTCAGAAGTAACTAGTACAACAAGTCTAACCCAAGGCGTGTGGTACCATATTGCTGGGGTCTTTAATGGCAGCTCAATCACTCTTTATATTAATGGTATTCAAGAAGCAACCACAACAAGTAGTTCAAGTACTTTAACTTCAAATACAAGCAATATTTATATAGGTGGAACTACATGGAATAATAGATGTTGGAA
>JAYVBS010000261.1:0-5723 GCA_043750315.1 Chitinophagaceae bacterium | reverse complement strand
CACCAACTGGCAATTGTTTAGCGGCTTCGATTTTTTGAAGCAGCATATTTGCAAACATCCCTTTCGTTGCATCTCCTTTAAAAGTTTTATACTTCTGTTCTATTATTTTTTCATCTCCCAATAACTGACTGAACTGAAACAATAAAAAAGAACTTACAACAGAAGAAGGTTTTTCAGCGATGAATTTGTTTACTAGTTTTTTAATATTTCCTTGAAGTCCTTCAAATTGTTTTATTAAAGAATCTCTTTTTTTAACATTGGTTTCTTTATTAATAACAGCAATGAGCTTTGTTATTTTCTCATTAAGGGGTAAAAAACTATTTAAAAATCCTTTAAACTCAATTTGAGATTTTGAGCCAATTGAAACAACTTTTTTAAGTTCATTGAGGTTTCCACTAATATTTACTTTATCGTTACCCATAAAAAGTTCATACACATCTGGAGTTCCAATAAAATTTACTTGAAAATAAGAAGTGTTTTCAGTTTTACCTTCAAGTGAGAACTTTCCTTGGCTAGCATAGGTTTGAGCAATGGTTGTGCCTTGAACATCAGTTAAGAAAACCAGTGTACTATCTTTCAAGTTTGTAAAACTTCCTTTCACTAAAAAACCTTGTTGTGCATTTCCAAAAAAAGGGAAAAATAAAAAAAGAAGAAATTTGACCATTATTAATTTTTTTTAATACAAATACTTTGCAAAAATATTTAAAATTGAACAATATGCAAATTAATTAACTTGTTAGTATCATTTATCATTATTTTGTTAAAAACCAGATATACTTTTATTTAAAGTTGGTTTACTGCTATTTTTACCGCCTATTTTTTATTATGATGAAAAAGATTTTTACGTTTATAGGAATACTCTGTACAACTTTAGTAATGGCCCAACCTCAAAAAGTTGTGGCTGATAAAATTATTGCTCAGGTTGGCAATAAAATTATTTTGAAATCTGATATTGTAAATGCCATTAACGATTATAAACGACAAGGACAAGAATCTAGCTTACCTGCCAATCCTGAATGTGCTTTTTTAGAAGGCCAATTAATTCAAAAAGCATTGGTATTACAGGCAGAAAAAGATTCATTAGTGATTAGTGAAGATGAGGTTGAAGCTGCATTAGACAACCAAATCAGAGGATTTATTCGCGAATATGGCTCTCAACAAATTTTAGAAGATGTTGCTGGTAAAACAGTATATCAAATAAAAGAAGATTTTAGAGTGGTTTTTAGGGAAAGAAAACTAGCCGATCAAATGCGTAATAAAATTGTTGATAATATTAAGATTACGCCCAATGAAGTAAAGGCATTTTATGAAAAAATTCCAAAAGATAGTTTGGCATTTTATGAAAGTGAATTAGAATTAAAACAAATTGTTATTACACCGAAAGCAAATAAAAGTGTTGATGAATATGTCATGCGACAATTATACGAGTACAAACGTCAGGTTGAAAGTGGTTCAAAACGTTTCGATCAATTAGCAAAAATTTATACAGATGATCCTGGAAGTAAAGAAAGTGGTGGCCAATACAATATAAATAGAAACGATAAATTTTGGGATCCAATATTTTTGTCAACTTGTTTTAAAATAAAAGAAGGTCAGATTTCGAATGTAATTAAATCGAAATTTGGTTACCATATTATTCAATTGGTTTCACGTTCTGGTGATGATGCAGTGGTTCGTCATATTTTAAAAATACCACCAATTACAAACGAAGAAATTAATATAGTAGTAAATGAGTTGGATTCAGTTAGAGAAAAATTAATTAAAAGAGAAATGGATTTTGGTTATGCATTAAGTAAGTTTAATGATGATGAAGCAAATAAAAATAATGGAGGACAAATAGGTGGGAGAGATGGTAGTGGATTAATAACTATAGATCAATTGGATAAAGAAATGGTTTTATTAATTAAAAATTTAAATCCAGGTGAATATGCAAAACCACAAGTATATGCTGATGAAAAAGGTCAAAAGAAAGTGAGATTGATATTTTTTAGCACTAGAACAGACCCACATAGAGAAAATATTAAAGATGATTATAACAGATTATCAATTAGAGCTGTGGAAGATAAAAAGCAAGCACAATTAGAAAAATGGTTTTCAGAACATATTCCAAGCTATTACATTACAATTGATAATGAATACAAAAGTTGTAAGTCGATTAATACTTGGTTAAAATATGCTAGAAAAGACTAATCTAATTCATTTGGCATGATTTTATAGTTAATAAGTGAAAGAAGGTTATGAAAAATATTTTACTCATTTTATTACTTGTTTTTTCTTTACAAATAAATGCCCAACAAAGAGTTGTGGCTGAATGTACTATAAATTACACAGTTGTTTCAGATACATTAAATCAGAATAATAACTATTTAGCATCTGCTAGTAAAACAGTTTATATCAAAGGAAATGATAGCAGAACAGATTTAATAAGTAGTGCTTTTTCTCAAACTATTATTTACGATAAAGCTTCAGGTAATGCTGTTGTTTTAAGAGAAATTGGCAACAATAAGCTTATAACGAAACTTAATAAAACACAATGGCATGAAAAGAACAAAAAGTTTGATTCAGCTGTAGTTAATTTATTTAGTGATACAAAAATCTTGTTAGGTTACGAATGTAAAAAAGCAACAATTACTTTAAAAAATGGTTCTATTACGCAAGTCTATTATACCACAGCCTTTGTTCCATCAGTAAGAGAATATGAATATAATTTCAAAGATATTCCAGGGTTGGTTTTGGAGTATGAATCTGAAGAAGGTAAAACAAAAGTAAAATACATTGCAACTAAAATAGATTTAAGTCCAGTATCTAGTTCTAAATTCAATGTGCCAACATCTGGCTACAGAATACTTAATTAATTATTTGGAGAAGGAGTTTTAAACTTCGGAACCTTAATTTTCAATTTATAAGGCATTACATAAGTTGTATTACCATCATAAAGTTGTATATAAGAATTAAACTCAGTACTAGTATTAACATTTTTTGATACAAATGTTCCTTTGGTTTGCATATTTGTTCTCAATAATGACATTGAGAAACTTTTATGAGAATATTTACTGATGTTTTTTAAAGAAAATTTATTGCTTTTTGCTTTCTCATCAACAGTTCCTGAAATGCTTAAAGACGCAAAAGCAAAAGGCATCACCATAGTTAATATGGCTAGTGCTATAACTTTTTTTGTGTGTGCTTTAATAATCATTATTACAAAATTAAATGTTTTACATAGTATTAACAAAATAAATCTTATTAACAAACGAAACATTCAATAAAAAAGTTGTGCAGATTTATTTTTTTATTTATTAACATCCCTATATTTATATAAACCAATTTTTATGAAGCAACAACCGTACCACGAGGGAAAAGGGGAGCTTAATCAAATATTAATTGATTATCATAATCTTAAAGCTGGTAAAACACATAAGTTTCTCGATGAAGAATCTTTCATCATCATTATTGATCACTTCGATGAAAAGGAAAATCATACTGAAGCTATTATTGCAGCTGAGTTTGGATTGGGTCAATACCCATACTCTTCTGAGTTGATGTTTAGAAAAGCTGATTTATTTATATCTACAAAAAAATATATCGAGGCATTGGATTTACTAGATCTTGCAGCTTTATATGATGGAAAAAACATTAGTTATTTTATATTAAAAACAGATGCTTTGTTAGCTTTAGATCGTCAACCTGAAGCAGTAGAATTGTTGCAATCTGCTTTAGAATATTTTGAAGGTGAAGAAAAAGTAGATTTATTATTCGATTTGGCAGATGTATATGATGATTATGAAGAGTTCGATAAAGTGTTCGATTGTTTAAAAGTAATTTTAGAAGTTGAACACAATAATGAAGAGGCTTTGTACAAAATTTGCTTTTGGACAGATTTTACAGGAAGATATGAGGAGGGTATTATTCTTCATCAAAAAATAATTGACGAATCTCCTTACAATGAAATTGCTTGGTTCAATTTAGGCACAGCATATCAAGGATTAAAATTGTACGAAAAAGCAATTGATGCT
This sequence comes from Chitinophagaceae bacterium, assembly GCA_043750315.1. Classification (GTDB taxonomy): domain Bacteria; phylum Bacteroidota; class Bacteroidia; order Chitinophagales; family Chitinophagaceae; genus CAIVPM01. The sequence goes on along the minus strand of JAYVBS010000261.1, from coordinate 1,710 downwards.
TATCAATTTGCTATTGTAATTGAAGAAAAATTTGATTATGCTTATCGTAATATGGGTGATGCCTATTTGCGTTTAAGAAAATATAAAGAAGCTATTGAAGTTTTAGAAAAAGTGTTAGAATTAAGCAGACCCGAAGATGTGATTTATGAAGCACTAGGTCATTGTTATCACAAACTAAAAAACACAGCTTTAGCAAGATTTAATTATAAAAAAGCTGTTCATTTAAATAGTGAGGATGCACGTTTACATTACAAAGTAGCCAATACTTATATGTTAGATGGTCAATGGCAAAAAGCTATTAAACATTTGGAAGATGCATTAAGATTAAATAGAAATACTAGAGAATTTAATTTGGCAATGGGTGAATGTAAAACTCAATTGGGTCTATTTAAAGAAGCTATAACTTATTTTGGTTCTGTTGTGTTAAATAGACCAACAAATGTTAGTGGTTGGTCGGCATTATTACAATGTTTAATTAGAGCTAAAATGTTAGACCAAGCAAATGAAAGATGCCTAGTTGCTTTACATCAAACATCTAGAAAGCCAGTTATTATATATTTATATACTGCCATACTTTTTGCACAAAAAAAGAATAAGGAAGCTTTAATACAATTAGAAAATGCAATGATTGCAGATCCAAAACATTTAAAAACACTTTTAGAAATTAATCCAAATATTCTTCAAAATAGTCAAGTTCTAGATATTGTTGCTCGTTATAAAAGCAAAAAAAGAAATCATAAAAGAAAATAGATTGGTGTAATTTTGCAATTCACTTATAAGGGCCTGTACTGGTTTCGACAGCATAATTTGCGGTAAGTATAAGCACGTCGTGTGTTGTGTAATTAACACGTAAATCTGAATACTCAAAACTCAAATGGCAATACTTCGTATGCCATGGCTGCCTAATCAGTGATTAGGTAGTCATTTGGGCCGTAGAACAGGTTTTCTTGATACCAAGTTTTACCGCCGACTCAAACCAAATTCAAGATGCTGTAATAAAAGGCTGTGATTATTACAAAAGACTATTCAGCTAAGGTTAAAGTTGGTTTGTTCTTTTCCTGCTTTTACCTAACAATCAATAAAGAAATAAACGTGTAGAAACCTTATGGTGAATATGTTTGGACAGGAGTTCGATTCTCCTCAGGTCCACAATAAAAGAGTCTTAAAAGGAAGACTCTTTTATTTTTGTCAGAAAACCCAGTTACTTAATGTATAGTTCTACCACCTATTATAATAAAAAACAATACTTTTAAATTGATGACTTATTTAATTATTTTTCATCTTTCGGACTTTCCGACTTTTCGACTTTTTTTCTATCTCTAACTTTCTTAACACCATAAGCGGCACCAGCAGCTAGTAATACACTTAAGCCACCATCAATAGGTACATCTGGAACATCATCTCCAAAACCTGGTTGTGCAAATACTAAAGAAGGTAATATTAATAAACTAATCATTAATAACACCGGGAACATTTTATTGATTGAATTTTTCATCTTTAAGTTTTTTATTGGGTTATTAATTATTGTTTAATGATTTTTTCTGTGATAACTTCTGCACCATGTATTACTTGAAGTATATAAGTGCCAGCAACAAATCGTTTCACAGAAATCTGTTGATTGATTTGGTCTACCGTACCCATATTAATAGTTTCAACAGTTTTACCATCTACACCAATAATTCTTAAGTTGGTTGGTTCTGCTTTTGGAGC
>JAYVBS010000260.1:0-2455 GCA_043750315.1 Chitinophagaceae bacterium | reverse complement strand
TGATTTAGATGGTAGATATGCTTATAGCGATGTGTTTACTATTCATTTGCCATTGAATGTAAAGTTTGATGTGTATCCCAATCCTGTTAAAAATGAGTTGGTGTTAAGATTAAATAATAATGTAAATGTTGAAGCTCAAATAACAATTGTTGATGTTGTTGGTAAAACATTATTGCTTAAAAAAGTTACCATTGAAAATGGTATTGTAAGAACAAATATTTCTTCTATTTCAAACGGAACTTATTTTGTTAAACTGAATTATAAAGGTGAAATATTAACTGCAAGAATCATCGTGAACAAATAAAGAATATTGAATATTGAATATCGAGTTAAGAAATAAAAAATATTACATATTTAATTTTAAATAATTATAATATCCTTCAATTAATTTAGTTGAGCTGAAAAAACCTTTTGAAAATTATTTTTCACTTTTTCTTTTACTTCATTCATATCAACTTTTCTTCCCAATTCTTTTTCTAATGAAGTCACTTTTTTATTTACAATTCCACAAGGAATGATATTATTGAAATAGGAGAGGTTTGTATTTACATTAAATGCAAAGCCATGCATAGTAACCCATCGGCTACATTTAATTCCAATGGCACAAATTTTTCTTTCTTTTCCTTTAACATCAGTATCTATCCATACTCCAGTTTCTCCTTTACTTCTTCCTCCAACAATACCATATTCAGACATCGTTAAAATAATCACATCTTCTATACTTCTTAAATACCAACTTAAATCTGTTTTGAATTTATCTAAATCTAAAATTGGATAACCAACTAATTGTTCTGGCCCATGAAAAGTAATATCTCCACCACGATTGATTTGAAAATATTCAATTCGTTTTTGTTGTAATTCATTTTCAGAAATGAGAATATTTTCTTGGTTCCCATTCTTTCCTAAAGTATAAACTGGCGGATGTTCTACAAATAAAAGATGATGATGAGTTGGAAGTGGAGTTTCATTTTCTTTCAACTCACGATTTTTCATTTTAATATCAACAATCTGTTTCAAAAGTTGTTCTTGATAATCCCAAACTTGTTTATAAGGCTGAACACCTAAATCTTGAAAAAACACTTGTTGCATAAGCTGCAAAAGTAGTTAATAGTAATTAGGAATTGGGTATTGGGTATTATAATTGGATATTTGGATTTGGAAATTAGTTATTACAATATCTACAATAAATAATAGTTTTTTCATTAACCATTAACCTATTGCCCCACCATAAATACAGCATTACTCAATAAAAGTTTTCCATTCTCCCAAAACAATCTAAAAATTGGATTATCACTTAAGTAAATTACTGAGCCATTGCCCATTTCATAAACCCCAAATAAAGTTCCATCTTTCAATTTGTTTTTTACTTTAAAGCCAGTGAAACCTGTTACATAATTATCTTTTTTTAATACACCAACATTCCAACCATCTTTCATAAATTCATAAATATTGGCATCTTGTTTAAGTGTAAGATAATTATTTGAATAGCCAAATGCTAATGGGTGTGTATTGTCTAATTCTACTTTATAAATAGCACCAGGAATATTGTTTGCAATTTCATCTCTTTCTCTGCTGCCATACTTTTTCAATGCTGAATATTTACTACTATCGGCATCATCTTCTTTCTCTTTTTTATTTTTAATTCCGAAATCTCCTTGTTCAGCTAAAATATTTACAGCACCTTGAATGGCAATTAATCTGCCTCCATCATTTACAAAATCTTTAATTTTTTCAATAGCAGATTTGTCTTTTAAAATTTTATAATTACCATCTGGCATGATGATTACATCATAAGCTTTTAAATTCAAATTATTTATTGAAGCTGCATTAATTAAACTAATTGGATAATTTAATTCATTATCAAACAAACACCAATTTTCACCTGCATCATTAACATAAACTTGGTCACCAGTAAATAAAGCAACTTTAGGTTTCGAAATCATTCTAACATCTGCACTACCAAAATCAGAGCCTTGCTCAACAAATCCAGAAATAACTTCAATAGGTTGAATATTGAATTGTTGAGCTGATTCATTAACAATTTTATTCCAATTCACATATTGATTACTCGCTTTTAAAACTAATAATGTTCCTTGAGGATAATTGATTCCATTGCTAGTAAAGGGTTTCGATGCATAACGAACTTTAACATCATGCTTCAATAAATTTGCTAAAAGTTTAGCACTGTTAAAAGATGTATAAGGAATGATAACACCATAGCTTGCATTAACGTCTTTAATTGTTGATGAATTGTTACTTGTTGAAATTTCTTTTTTTTCTTTCAATGCATACCCATCAACACCATAAACAAAAGGTAGACTCCAAGCTGTAATATCGTAGGTTGCAGAATCACTCAATTTGCTTTTTGGCTCAAATAAAACATTTACCATTGCTCCACGAGATTGTAATGAAGAAACTGCTAATGAATATTTTTTATAAACAACCGATTCATCTT
>JAYVBS010000259.1:0-5729 GCA_043750315.1 Chitinophagaceae bacterium | reverse complement strand
CTGATGCTTCTTTTGCAGCTGCAATGTGTATTGGCTGTGGGGCTTGTGTTGCTGCATGTAAAAACAGCAGTGCCATGCTATTTTTAAGTGCTAAAGTTTCTCATTTAGCACTACTACCACAAGGAGAACCCGAACGCTATTCAAGAGTAATAAATATGATTACACAAATGGATAAAGAAGGTTTTGGATCATGTACAAATACTGGTGCTTGTGAAGCAACTTGTCCAAAAGAAATTTCAATTTCAAATATTGCTCGTTTAAATAAAGAATATTTAACAGCAGGTTTAGTTTCAGAAAATTAATGTATTAAAAAATATATTTTATTAAAAGTTCAGCATTCTCTTGATTGTTGAACTTTTTTGTTAAAACATGTTTTCTATACTCAATTTCTTCTTGCAAAAAATCTTTGTCCATTAATGTTTCAATTGAATTAATAAATTCTGATGGGGTATTTGCAATTGTACATAATTCATTTAATCCACTACCCGAAATGGTATCATTGTTTGCAATACAAAATCTTCCATTATAAAGAGCATTCAATAATTTTAATTTAATTCCAGAATAACTAAAAGATGGCAATATATTTATTTGAGCATGCTGAATAAGTTTTTGCAATTCCTCATCAGTTGGGTTTGCAATAATTTTTACATTTGAAAAAGAAGTTGCAAATATTAATAAGTTATTATGTGGATTTTTACCAGCCACTATAAACTGAATTTTGGGTAAATATTTAACGACTCTCTCCAACAACCATAAAATAGCTTTAGAATTTGCAATGACACTTAGATCTCCATTATATAAACAGTATTCTCCTTTACCAGGATTAGTGTTTAATGACATTCTTCTGGTATAAATGAAGACAAATAATTAACTTGATTACAATTAAAAATTGTTCTAAATTTTTGAGCATCAAGTTCAGTAATAGCTAATAATTGATGTTTAGATTTCGAAAGAAAAGATTCGTAATTTTTCAATAACAATCTTTCTCTCCAAAAAAATAATTTCTTAAAAATGTTGACTGTAGCTTTTTGCAAATGATGATAATACTCATGTTCAACATTATGCAAACGAGCAATTAATTTTCTATCATTAAAATTATTATTAGAAAAAATTGCTGTTGTATGAACGCCTTCACATAATATTGGATACTCATCTTGCAATAATCTTTCTGCCAAAATTTTATTTTTTCTACTTTCAACTATAAAAGGGAGTGTGTTAAAAAAATTCCAAATACTTTTTGATCGTTTATAATAATTTACTTCTACACAATATTGGTTTAAAATATTTTGTTCTCCTCTCCCATAATTAAAACAATGCAAATGAATTTTTATGCCATTTTTTTGCAAGATTGGAAGTTTAGAAAATATTTCTATTACACCTCCATAATCAGCAGGATATGGAACAGTAAAGCAAATTATATGAAGATGTTTTTCCAAAATTGTATGAGTTTTTTTTCTTCAGTTTCCCAATTTAAAACTTCTCTAGCTTGAATTGAATTTTCTTTTAACTTTTTATAAAGTCCAGAATTATTCAATAAAGTATTCATAGCAGTTGATAATGTATCTGGCTCAATATTATCTACCAACAAAGCCACTTCAAATTCTTTATTAATATTTACATATTCTGGGTAAGCCACACAAACCTGAGGAATACCTGCCATGAAATAATCAAAAAATCGATTTGCCAATGAATAATATTGATTCATTCCTTCTCTTGCAAAAATAGTAATGCCAAATTTTGCAGTTGGAGTAATGAGTTTAAGTTCATTTGGTAAAACATTTCCCAAAAGTTTTATTTTGTCTGTAACCTGATTGCTGATAATTAATTCTTTTACTTGATTGTAAAAATTGCCTATGCCATAAATATGCAATTCAGCATTTACATTTTTCATTGCTAGAATTAATTGTTCAAACCCTCGTCCATAATTTACTGCACCTTGATAGATGATTATGTTATTGCTTGATTGATTGATAGGTTGATTAGTTAATTGATTTTCTAACTTTGGTAAGTTTCTAATTACACTATATTCTCTATTATATCTTCTTTTAAATTCTTCTTTAATAAAAGTATTTACAGTATAACCATTTTTAAATTTTGGAACACAAAATTTTTCTACATTATCCCAAAACCATTTTACTTTTTTATTGTTAATGACCTCATGCATTTCTGTGAAAATTTCATGTGCATCATAAACTCTATTCGTTTGCTTAAAAAAAGAAGCTAAGTAACATGGCAAAATGGTATCTAAATCAATGGTACAAATTGCATCTGCTTTTATAAATAATAAATAGAAAAATAGTTTGATATTATATTCAGCATAAAACAAAAAGCCTTTTTCGAAATAAATTTTTATTCTTTTTTGATGATATACTTGTGATGATAATGAAATAGAATTTTTTCTGTTCACCAACTAACAAAACTTCAAAACCATGATTTTTCAATGAACTACAAATTCTTTGCATTCTTTGATCGTAGTTTAAATCATTAGTAACAGTGCAGATAATTTTTTGCAAAACTTTCAATTATGTTCAAATATAAATAGCAAAAAATAAGTCCTACAAATTGCAGGACTTATTATCTATCAAAATCAATTATTCTTAAAGATTACTTATCAATAAATTACCAAATCGAACATAGTCGTCATTTTTTTGCTCTGTTGCAAGTGCAATACATTTTTCTGCACTAGCTTTTGCTGCAACTTTATCTCCTAATTCTTTTTCAATTTTTGCTTTTAATAAAAACATCCAAAACTTTTCTGATTTTTCGCCAATAGCTTTTGAAACATTGGTTAATGCAGCATTATAATTTTTATCGTACTCGTAATAAAAGTTAGCAGCAGCATAATAAGTATTACTAATAACAGTTTCAGCAGCTAAAGCTTTTTCTACTTGAGCTCTAACCCTATCCTTAATATTAGTTGTTATTGGAATTACTAATACAGTTTTGCCCCACATTAGTTTTAAATCACAACTCTCGGCTGTAATATTTGCAAATTGCATGGTGAATGTTTCAACACTTTCTTTTAATTTATTAGAAGGCAATGTAACTCTAAATAAATCATCTTTTTCATTATACTGAGTTCCCCATTTTTTTGAATCAGCGTTTATTATTAAAGTCCATTCTTCTTTTCCAGGAATTGTATATATAGCATAGCTTCCAGTATCTAATGATCTGCCTGCAATTGCAATTGGATCATTTACTTTTAATTTTGTAGCACTATTTGCACCAGTTCGCCAAACTTGACCTAATGGTCCTAATTCGCTTCCATCTTTAAATAGTTCTCTTCCTTTTATACTTGGTCGAGAATAAGTTAGTTCTAATTTACTTAACCCAAAATCTTGAACAATAGTTTGTGTTGGGCTTGGAGCTGGCATTTTAATTTGTGCCAATACTACTAAACTTGGCAGCATAAAAACAACTAAAAGAATTTTTTTCATATTTTTCAATTTTAACGAATATAGGTATTTTATAAAATCTCAAAATTCAATAGTATAAACGGAAAAAACTATTCAACTTTTCCATTCCCCTTTAAAATTTCAATTTGAACCGTTTTTTTACCAGCTACACTCTCGGTTGTCGTAACTATAATTAGTGAAGAAGGCTTATATGTTGTAGCAGGTATAAAGAATTTTTGAGAAGTAATGATTGGATACTTATTTAATATTGTTGTAGCAACAATTGGCTCTTGAATAGTTGCATAATTCAATCCAATTTCTTCATTATTATTTTGATAAGTGAAATGTGACAAATAGTTTTCTTTTGGTTTAAAATAATTTAAGGTTTCTACTAAATCATTTTTCAAATCTGTTTTTTTATCGATTTCTTTTACAGTGATTTGTTTTATAAATGAAGAAGTTGGTTTTATTGAACGAGATGCAATATGTTTTGCAATTTTTTTCTCAACTTTTAAGTTATCTTGAATTACAAAATCTTTTGTATTGATTGGATTTTTAGTTATTAAATTTTCTGTTTTGTTAATTGGAGAAATATTTAAAGTTAACAGGCCAATAAATAATGCTATAGCCAATGTAACCATCTTATTCGCTTTAGATTCATAAGTATTCTTTAAACCAAAAATTCTTTGTACACGGTTTAATAATTCATGCTTCGATGAAACAGCATTTAAAGTAAATACTGAATTAGGTTTTGATACTTGTAAAGATGCAATATTTACTAATGCTTCAACATAAACACTTTTTTGAAATTGATATTTAAGTACAATATCATCACAACATAATTCTCTTTCAAAAAATATTTGCTTTTTTATAATTCTAGAAAATGGATTAAAAAACATGAATATATCTATAGTTAACAATAATAAGTTGATCAAATAATCTTTTCGTTTAATATGTGCCAATTCGTGTAAGATTATGGCTTCCATTTGTATTGGTGATAAAGAATTTATGGCAGCGAATGGAATAAGTATAATGGGTTTTAAAACGCCTATTGTTAAGGGAGTATTTATTTTACTTGACACTTTTAAACAAACTTGTGATGCAATATCCAATGATTTTGACATCTGCTCAACAAACAAACCAAAGTCTATTATACTTGTTTCGATATTATTATGTTTTATCTTTTCAATTGATTGAATTCCAATAAAAAATAAAATGATATGATAACCTACAAAAAGCAAATAAAGAATTCCAGTGAAAAATAATAGTTGATTTACTAAACTAATTTGAGAATAAGAAATATTAAACAACGCATTAACATTCTGTGAATGATTGTAAGCAGAACTAAATGTTTGCAAAAACCAACCAAAACCAATAATCTGAATTACAACTAAAAAAATATATTTTAAATGAGGATTATTTTCTTTTTTATTGTTTACAATTAAAAAGAAAAACCAACACAAAGCCATTTGCCAAATACTATTCAATAAGGCAAAACTTAATGATTGAAAAAAATGTGCTGCAAAATTTGATTGCATACTATTTTTCTTTTAACTGATTTAATAATTGTTGAATTTCATCAATTTCTGCTGCTGTTGCTTGATGATTACCTAATGTTTGCATCACCAATTGTGTTGCAGAACCACTAAATAATGTATTAATAAATTTTGGTAAAAATTGTTTTTGTGCAGTTTCTTGAGATACGTTGGGGGTGTATAAATGCACTTTGCTACTTGAATCTCTTTGAACCAATTCTTTTTCAAACATAATTTGCATGAGCTTTAAAGTGGTAGTATAACCAACATCTTTATGCAAAGCTAATACCTCATGTACTTCTCGTACAGTTGCTACTTTGTTATGCCAAAGAATTTTTAATATTTCAAGTTCACTTTCTGTGGGTTTTACAGCTTTATTAATCATTATACGATATTATTCGTATGCAATATAATGGAAAATATTATAAATAAATCAAAATTTATTTAAGCCATTCTTGAGGCTAATACCTTTCTTTCGCCAATTTGCTGACGCCACATAGCATAATACAATCCTTTTTCATTTAATAATTGATCATGATTGCCCACTTCAACAATTTTACCTTGCTCTAAAACAAAGATTTTATCAGCATGCATAATGGTACTTAACCTATGTGCTATAAGCACTGTAATTTGTTCATGACTTAAAGAAATTTCACGAATTGTGGTTGTAATGGCATCTTCAGTAATACTATCTAAAGCAGATGTGGCTTCATCAAAAATTAAAAGTTTAGGTTTACGTAATAATGAACGAGCAATTGAAATACGCTGTTTTTCTCCACCACTTAATTTTAATCCTCCT